>JACQHA010000419.1 GCA_016199255.1 Deinococcus sp. | reverse complement strand
GTTGCGCACGACCTGCTGGGTGATGGTAGATCCCCCTTGGCTGGAGCGGTTGCTGAGTACCTGGATGGCGGCGCGCACCATGCCCTTCAGGTCGAACCCGAAGTGCTCAAAAAACCGGGCGTCTTCGCTGAAGATCAGCGATGCCAGGGCCTCCGGGCTGACCCGCTCAACGGGAATGATCTCGCTGCCAATTGATTCCGAGCGGCGCTGGATGCGGCCGATGATGGTCCGCCCATCCCTGGCGTAGATAGTGGTGGTGCGGGTGAACTGGTAGGCTTCAATCTCCTGGATGTTAGGCAATTCAGAGGAGTAGCGCACCAAGAGGCCCATGCCGGTGGCACCGCCCACGCCGCCGAAGTAGAGGGCAGAGAAGAGGACGAACTTGAGCAGCCTCAGGAACACTCCATCACCCCCAGAGCGCAGCCAATCCTCCGGTATTCTAACATCGGCGGCTGCCAGGCCGTTCCCAGCTAGTAGAGCAGTTGGTAGCTCACAGTGCCCTGATAGGGCGGCGGGGGGTTAGGCCGGCGGCTTGCCAGCCAGCACTTGCTCCAGTTGTCCTTCGTCCACGATCTTCACGCCTAGGGCCTGGGCCTTGGCCAGCTTGGAGCCGGGGTTGCTGCCGGCTATGAGAAAGTCGGTCTGGGCGCTGACTGAGTCAATGACGCGAGCGCCCAGGGTTTCCAGTTGCGCCTTCACTTCGCGCCGGGGACGCGCCAGCGTCCCGGTGATGACAAAGCTCAGGCCGGCCAGGGGCTGATCCTGGCTGGGGGAACTGGCGGCAGTGGTGCCTACACCGGCAGCCTGCAGGCGCTGGATCAGATCAGCCATTTCTGGATCGTGCAGCGCCTCGTAGACGCTCTTGGCCACCACCGGTCCCACCTCTGGCACCTGCTCCAGCTCTTCGAGTGAAACCTGGCAGAGCCGCTCCAGGCTGCCAAAGTGCCGGGCTAGGAGCAAAGCCGTGCGATCGCCCACATGCTGGATCCCCAGGGCAAAGAGCAACTGGTTCAAGGGGCGCTGCTTGCTGGCGGTGATTTGCTGCAGCAAGTTCTGGGCTGATTTCTCACCAAAACGATCTAGTGGTACCAATTGCTCCAGAGTGAGCTGGTAGAGGTCAGCAGGGTCCCTGATCAGCTCCTGGTCCAAAAGCTGCTCGATGTGTTTTTCTCCCAGTCCCTCAATGTTCATGGCGCGCCGGGAGACGAAGTGGCGAATCCGCACTGCCACCTTTCCGGGGCAGTCTGGGTTGGGGCAGCGCACCGCCACCTCTTCGGGAGCCTGCACGGCAGGAGTGCCGCACACCGGGCAGGTGTCCGGAAACGGGAAAGACCGCTCCCTTCCGGTGCGCTCCTCATTCAGTACCTTGATGACTTCGGGGATGATGCCCCCAGCTTTGTGAATCAGCACCCGGTCGCCGATTCTTACTCCCAGCCGCTCTACGTGGTCGCGGTTATGCAGGGTAGCCCGCGATACCACCGTGCCCTCCAGGAGCCGGGGCTCCAGCACCGCGACTGGGGTAAGTGCCCCAGTGCGCCCCACCTGCACCACAATGTCCAGCACCCTAGTGGCGACCTCGGCGGCGGGGAACTTAAAGGCAATGGCCCAGCGGGGGGCGCTGGAGACAAACCCCAGCTCCTCTTGCAGGGTGAAGGAATTGACCTTGATCACCGCGCCATCCACGGCAAAATCCAGTTTCTCCCGGCGCTGGATCCAGCTCTGGCAGTAGCCATAGGCGGCCTCCATGCCCTGGACCCGCTGGCGGTAGGGATTGGTGGGGAAGCCCTGGGCGTCGAACCAGTTCAGCAGCTCCTGCTGCGATTTCACCTCCAGCCCTTCGCTCAGCCCAATGGTGTAGAAAAAGGCCCGGAGGCTCCGCTCGGCAGTCACCGCCGGGTCCTTCTGCCTCAACGACCCGGCAGCCGCGTTGCGCGGGTTCTTGAACGGTGGCTTCCCTTTGGACTCCTGGAGCTGGTTGATGCGGGCAAACTCCTCCCAGGACAAATAAACCTCGCCCCGGATCTCCAGGTGCGGCGGGGCGGGCGGGCCCAGCTGGGTTGGTATCCCGGGAATGGTGAGCAGGTTGCGGGTGATGATCTCGCCGGTAACGCCGTTTCCCCGCGTGGCCGCCCACTGCAGGTACCCCTGCTGGTAGTACAGGTTCACCCCCAGCCCATCGATCTTCAGCTCGCACAGGTACTCCTGGGGGGTGGCTTCATCTAAAGCCAGTAGCCGGTTGAGCTTGCGCTCGAACTCTTGCAGCTCTTCTAAGTTGAACGTGTTGTCCAGAGACAGCATGGGTACCAGATGATTGACCGGGGTGAACGTATCCCCCAGGGCCCCTACGGTCTGGGTAGGGGAGTCGGGGGTGACGAGCTCCGGGTGCTGGGCTTCCAGCTCCCGCAGTTCCCGCATCAGCGAGTCATATTCCGCGTCAGAGATCTCTGGATCATCGAGGATGTGGTAGCGGTAGTTGTGGTAGCGGATCTGTTCCCGGAGCTGGGTGATACGCTGTGCAGCTGGTGGCTTGCGCATACCTCCATTGAAACACACGGGGCAGTGCTCTAACTACCACGCGGTATAGTGAGGCATGGAACGTCAAGTGGTGGTGATGGGCGTCCCTATGGACCTGGGGCAGGGGCGCCGGGGTGTGGACATGGGCCCCAGCGCCGTGCGCTACGCCCGGCTCCATGACCGGCTGCGGCAGCTGGGCCATACCGTGGAGGATTGGGGCGATATTCCGGTACCGGTACCAGAAGCGGTGCGCGGTGTAGGAGGGATGCGCCATCTGCCAGCGATCCGGGACGCCTGCCAGGGGGTGTACCGCCAGGCCAAGACAGCAGTCGAGGCTGGTGCCTTCCCGGTGTTCCTGGGCGGTGATCACTCTATTGCCATGGGCACTGTGGCTGGGGTGGCAGGAGGGGAACGCCTGGGGCTGGTGTGGATTGATGCCCATGCGGATTTCAACACCCCAGAGACGTCCCCATCGGGGAATATTCACGGTATGCCCCTGGGGGTGCTGGCTGGAGACGGGCCAGCAGAGCTGGTGAACCTAGGCTATGCCGGCGCCAAGGTACGGCCAGAGGATGTGGTCGTAATTGGCCTGCGCTCTGTAGACCCTGAGGAGCGGGTGCGGGTGAAGCAGCGGGGGCTCAATGTGTACACCATGAAGGATATTGATGCCCGCGGGGCCTACAGCGTGGCCCAGGAGGCCATTGAGCATCTCAAGCCGCTGGGGCGGATGCACGTCAGCCTGGATATGGATGGCCTGGACCCAGACATTGCCCCTGGCGTCGGCACACCTGAGCCAGGGGGACTGAGCTACCGCGAGGCGCACCTGCTGATGGAGCTGCTGTGTGACTGCGGGCTGGTGACATCGCTAGATCTGGTGGAGATCAACCCGATTCTGGATATTAAGAACCGCACTGCGGAGCTGGCGGTAGAGCTGGCGGCGTCGCTTTTGGGAAAGAGCATACTTTAAAGCAACTCGAGTTCGTCCGCTCTACAGCCCGACGTGCTCACCACGAGTTGGGCGGTCGGATTCGCCCTGTCCTTAGCGGTCCTGGACCAGTTACCCGGAGGACTTTCACCCAGCTACCCCCATCAAGTCCGCCCCAGCGGCATAATGTGGTACAAGTCGAGTAGCTGGGAAGTAGCATGTCATCGCCCGAAAATCGGAAAGATGACCTTGACACCCGCCTTTCCTTGCAGGGACCGACCCTTCTCCCGAAAGAAAAATTGCTCCTCAGCCCCTGTTTGAGGATTATATCGAAGAGTGGTTCCCTTTGACCCGTAGCAGAACGGACCAACACAGACTTTCGAACTGAATTCTGGTGCACCGAATTCACCGGGACAAGACTGCAATTCGTTTGACTCGAGCTTGACTGTTCCTCTCACCGGACCGAGTTTCCCCTGTGCTTGAGCAAAGAGGGTGGCTTTGGAGTCCCACCAGGGATCACCCTGAAATGGTTCGGCGTCTGGATCGAACTCATAGCTTACCCCCGCACCTACACCGAGTTCAAATCCACCAGAGAGCCCTTTCCCGGGAATGTAGGTGAAGGTAACGCCGCCACCGATTCCCGCATAGAAATTTGCCTCGAACGACCATGCCCCAGCAGGATCGATCAGGTTGAGGGGATCATTGCCTACATACGCGTACAGATTTGCCTGGCTACCGCCGAAGAGAATCGGATCCTTCGCCGTCCAGCGCCCGGTCTCAGCGTCGTAGTCGCGTGCGCCGAAGCGGACGAGGTTGGTGTCGCGGTCGTAGAGGCCGCCGGCGAAGCCAAATGGCTGGAAGCCAGGGTTGGTGTCGGTTGTGACGTTGCCAAAGACATCGTAGTCCATCCGCTGGACGATCTGCCCCGTGCCAACATCAATAACCAGCCGTGGGCTGCCTAGGTGGTCGGCGATGATGCGATAGGTCGTACTGCCCTTGATCAGGTAGTCTGGCACGTTGTCCCGGCTGGCATACACGAAGCGGCTGACCACAGTGTTGCTGCCATCCAACTCAGCAATGGGTCGAAGGTCATCCTGATACAAAAAGCCCTGGACCAGCGGGCCATTCACCTGCTTGCCGATGCGGCGATTCTGGCCGTCCACTAGGTACGTGATCTGCCTGCCATTTGGCAGAGTAACCGCCATCAGGTTGCCCAGGGCGTCGTATTGGTACGTCGTGGTCTGGCCGCCGACAGTCTTGCTCTGGAGCTCGCCGTTGGCGGTGTAGCTGTAGACGGTGCTGCCGTACTGGGTCAAACGATCCTGGTTGTCGTAGCTGCCGGTGAGCGTGCCGCCTGGGCCGGTGAAACTCACTCGGTTATCACTGCTATCGTAGGTGTAGCTGGCGATCGTGGTCCCATTCTTGGTAACTTCCGCCAGACGTCCGGCCAGGTCGTAGCTGTAGCTGTAGATATCTGTCACTCCGCCGATCGTCTCGGTCTTCTGAGTGATGCGCCCCAGCTTGTCGTGGGTGTACTGGACGTTGTAGAGGGAGGTGCCGTTGTAGGCGGCACTGTAGTTGATCGGTTCGTTGAAGCTGTTATAGCTCCATGTATCGGTGACGTCGTCAAGCGTGCTGCCGGTGAGCAGGCCGTTCTGGGCGTTGCGGCTCAGAGTCAAGGCTCCGGCCTGGGTCAGCAGGATATCCTGATCGTATTGGAAGGTGATAGTGTTACTGCCGTTAATGCTACTGGTCGTGATGCGGAAGTCGTGGTCATAGGTGTAGCTGGTAGTGCCCGCAACCGGCCCGCTCCAGGTCTCGCCTATGAGCAGCGCGCCGTCATAGGTATAGGCCAGGCCGATCCCATCAGGGGCGCTGATCGTCACCAGGTTGCCGGTGGTCGGGTCATAGGCGTAGTGCAACGTGCCGCGCGGGATGGTCAGGGCGTTCAGCCGGCCAGCGCTGTCGTAGCCAAGGTCTACGATCTGGCCGTCCGGGAGCGTGATCTGGGTCAGTTGCCGGTCAACGTTATAGGTGTAGAGGGTCTGGTTGGTCCCCGCGCCCACGGCCGGTGGGGTGTACGCCGACTGCAGGTCCACCGGTGTGTAGGCAAAGGTGTGTGCCGGCTGCCCCGCTGGGGTGATGGCGGTGAGGTTTCCGTGGGCATCATAGGCAGAGCCGATCACCCGGCCGTCGGGCAGGGTCTCGGTGATGACGCGCCCAGCGGCGTCGTAGCCAAAGCTTGCCGTGTGTCCGAGGGGATCGGTGATGGTTGCGAGGTAGCCGTCGCTGTTGTACGTGAGGGTGAAGCGGTGTGCGTCGGACCCGGCGCCCTGCGTAGTGGTGCTCAACTGGCCACGGCCGTCGTAGCCATAGCTGGTGGGGAGCAGACCTGCGATCTGCACCTGCACCACTCGGCCCTGGGTGTCGAGGATGCTGCTCACCTGCCTGCCTTGTGGCGTGGTGCCGGTGAATGTCCTGGTCGCCGCCACATAGGTCCCAGTGTAGGTCCGGCCATTGATGCTGAACGTGTCGGTCTGAGTGTTGAGGCTCAAGGGGTTATTGGGGTCAGCCAAGTCCACCGTGCGCCCGGTGGTGATGGTGGAAACCAGTCCGCCCGGTGTGGTGGTAGTCTGGCGCTGGGGCAGGGGGGATTGCATGCCCCAGCGCGGATCGGGGCCGAGTGTCAGCATGGTCACTGTACCATCGGGGAGGCGGAGCATACGTGTGCCGTCTGAGCCTTCCTCCGACTCTGTTCGCAGCCCGCTGGGCAAGGCGTTGACCAGCCGCTGCCCGCCGGTGGGAGGGTTCTCGACCTGATAGGTGGTGGTCCGGCCCAGGGCGGTGCTCAGGGTGACCGCAGAGCCGTCAGCAGTGTCGGTGCGCGCCAGGGTGGTGATGCCGCCAGCCGGATCCTCGTCCCGAAGCAGTCGCCCCAGGGTATCGTAGCTAAAGCGGTGGACGTTGCCCCGGGGGTCGGTCAGGCTAGTGAGCAGGCCGTCGGAGGTGTAAGTGAGCTGGACCACCTCGCCGGCTGGGTTGGTGATGGTGGCAAGGTAGCCGCTCGCGTCCAGGGTCAGCGTGGTGCGCTGGCCATACGGGCCGACGATGGCGGTGGGATGGCCATCAGCGTCGCGCTCGATGGTGGTGACATTGCCATCGCCACCAGTGATGGCCGTGAGGCGGCCGGTGCTGTCGTAGGTGAATTGATAGCGCAGTGCCCCGGTGAGGGCCTCCAGGGTGCGCAGGTGCTGGCCGGTCCCGTCGAAGACATAGACCTCGCTGCCATCCACGCTGGGGATGACGATCTCCTGGGCCGGCGGCTCCGGCGCAGTCGGAAGGTCTGGCAGACCGCCAAACCCTGGGAGACCAGCCAAGCCCACCTCACTGGGCAGGCCCGGTCCAGGCGGGAGCTGGGGCGCAGTTGGGCCGACCTGGCTGCGCCTTCCACCATCCCCCAGGAAGAGCATCCGGCCCAGGTGGGCATAGGCGTGGTGCACATTCAGGCTCCAGCCCCCCAGGTGCTGGACCTGGGTATTCGCACTGGCAGCGGTGCGTCCTGGCATCCGGTCGCTCTGGTAGTGCAGGCGGAACGGTGTGCCGACAATGCCCACGGTCTCGCCCAGGCTCTGGGTCTGGGCGGCAATGATGGAACCGGGCTGCTGGCACGGGTTGTCTACGGTGCGGGTCAGGTGCCAGGTGATGGTGATCGTGTTGTTGTCCTCGCCCTGGCCCTGATAATTCGCTAACTCTATAGACCCGCCTGGGGTTTCCTGGGTGATGCTGCCGGCAAGCTCATCGGCAGTCGGATCCACTGTACTCTCCAAACTCACACTACCTACATGACCTTCAGTTGGATCAACATCTATGCGAGGATCGGTATAAAAAGGAGGCGCAAAAAGAACAACTGACCCAGCACGAGCTTCCACCGTACCAGGGTAGAAGGACACCTCACTACTCCCTCCGAAAGCCTCGTATTCGGGCTCAGGACATGTTGCGTGCCCGCTCCAGATCCTAAGCCTGTGACCCATCCAGTGCTGGGTACCATCCACACCAAGCGGATAAAAGATGATATTGTAGGACCCATCGGTCTCGATGAGTATCGAATCGTGACCCACTGCCGAGCTGCTGGCCGAGCCGCTGAAGGTAAACCCATAAATAGGATCGTCATGCCTCCAGCTACAAGGAGGCCCTGAGTACGAATATTGTTGCATTTCCTGCCCACTATGCCTCAATTGCGCCATCCTGGTGATCTGTCCTCGCCCGATCTGCAAGGTGTAGAGGTACTCGAGGCTCTCTTGAACAGTGCGCCGGTAATCTGGGGATTCCTCGGTGGTGTTCAGGCGAACGGTGTACTCGTAGGTGATCGTGCCACTCCAAGCGAAGGCTGACGAGGAATCCCCCAGGTAGACGACGGTCGGCGGCGGGGAGGGTTGTGTGGAGGCAGGAGAAGCTGTCAACACCACGCACCAGACCACGAGGACCCTGGCCGCCTGAAGAGCAAGGGTGTACTTCATGTGCCTACCTCCTTGCAGGACCTGCAACAGTCCTGGTCATGGCGATGCAGCCTGGGCGGCACAGCGGAAGCCCGCATCGATGTACCGGCGGATGGGGTCTGCGGCGGCGCGGCCAGCAGCATGGACCAGATTATGACGGAATGACCCCCCCCGGTAGACGAGACAGCTACCGAGGTTCTCTGCGCTGCAGGTGGTCGCCCCCCCTGACTCTCGGCCATCCGTCGCCACATACGGGTATGGCCAGTACAGACTGCTGGTCATCTCCGCCACATTCCCCGCCATGTCCAGCGCTCCATACGGGCTTGCCCCGTCGGGGAAGGAGCCCACCGGAGCCGTGTCACCAAAGCCGTCATTCACTGCCGGGTCGCGCCAGGAGTAGGTCGCCGGCGCATTGACATCGGCAAAGTTCAGCCGCTGTCCGTCAAAGGTATTCCCCCAGGGATAGACCCGCCCATCGGTGCCCCGGGCCGCCTTCTCCCACTCGGCCTCGGTGGGCAGCCGGGTGGTGAAGGGAGTCTCTTGCCCCAGCCAGGCACAGAAGGCCCTGGCCTCGTACCACGCCACATCCGTCACTGGCTCCTCAGGCCCCCGGCGGGCGGCACTCAGGTCCAGGTTCGTCACCGATTGATCCTGGACGTCCAGAGTCCCACTCCCCAGCTGCGGGCGACGATCCTCTGGCCGCCGGGCTCCGGTGGCCTGCAGGTAGCGGTCGTACTGGGCAATGGTCACCTCGGTGCGCATGATGTAGTACGCCGCCAAGGTGACCTGGTGCTGGGGACTCTCATACTCCGCGCAGTATTGGGGGAACCCGCCCAGCTGCAGGCAGTGCTCCAGGGGGGTTCCCATGGTGAACGGCCCGGCTGGGACGGACACCAAGTCCACCCCGTTGATCACCACATTCCCAGCCGCCACTCCAGGAGTCGTGACGCTTTCAGGTTGCTCCGAGCTAGCGTCCACTCCAGTGGGCAGAGGGCTTTCCGGCTGGCCCCAGATGAGGAGTTCGCTGAAGCCTGGCCCGTCGCTCTCATCAGCCAGGAAGGTGAAGCGGACGCGGCGCACCGCTGCGATGCTACCGGTGGCCACATCCGCGTCCTGGTCTGGCGGCAGCAGGTCGAAGTCTCTAGAGAACAGCCGAGTGTCGTCAGCGTCGAACAGCTCCAGGCGCCCCCGGGTCACGTCGTAGCCACTGGCATGCCGGTTGCCCCGCACTTGTACCAGGCTCACAGTGGCGTCCCCGGGCAGCACCACCTCGAGAAACGGCGTGGTGCCCAGGTTGGCGGCGTCGCCCCGGGCAGTGAAGAACGAGGAATCCACGTCCCCGTCCACCGCCTGCTGCGGGCCGGACCCCTCGTTGTAGGCGCTGCTGGCAGTGACCTGCACCCCACCCAGCGCTGTTAAGTTGATGTCCCCCTCGGGCACGGGCAGTGGTGTGAACTGAATAACCTGGCTTGGCATCTCAGCCAGTGCCGGCTGTTCACCGGTGGGCATCGGTGGTGGAGCGGGGGGTTGGCTCAGCATCAGCCGATAGAAGTAGGTGGGGCCGCCGTTCCTATGGTAGTCTTGCAGCTGCAGGGTGTAGGTGCCATCAGCGGGCAGCTGGAACTCAATAAGGGAGTCCCGGCCTGCTGTGTCATCGTTCGAGGCAAGTTGGTTGCCATGCTCGTCGAGCAGCGTTAGGATCGAGTCCAACGCGGACCCCTCCCGGTTGGCGAATATCTCCGCGCGGATAGTGGTGCCGGCAGTACCGGTGAAGCTATAGCGTACTGGTGCTCTCCCCTCAGAGAGGGTGCCGGTCACCGTCTCGCCAAGGGCGATGGGCAGCGGTGGAGTCATAACCACCTCGTTCAGCGTCAGCCGGTAGAAATAATCCGGGCCGCTGCGGCCACTATAGTCTTGCAGCTGCAGGAGGTAGGTGCCGTCTGCTGGGACCTGGTACTCAATCACGGAGTCCCGGCCCACGGTGTCATCGTTGGAGACCAGTGCGGTACCGTTCTGATCGAGCAGCGTCAGTACCGGGTCCAGGGGCGAGCCTTCGCGGTTAGCAAATACCTCAGCGCGGATAGTAGTACCAGCGGTTCCAGTAAAGGTGTAGCGGACTGAGACACTAGAGAGAGTGCCAATCGTGGTCTCGCCAAGAGCGATGGGCAGCGGGACGAAGGTGGTCGGCGCTGTTTGGCTGTAGCTGAGTCCACCTAATACCAGGATGACCAGTACGAAGAGACTGCGCCTAAACCGGAACGTTACTCCTCCTTGAGGTCTACGTTATTCACCGTGTTTCACGGCTTGGCACGACGTCGCTCCATAGTACACCAGGTGTGTGCCTCATACACTTCCCGCCGTGTTATACTCCGAATTCCGGGAGCGGCCCCGCCCGGGGCGCTCGTGGAGGGAAGCGTGAAATTCCATGTGAAATCATTGGACCTGGCGCCTATGGGGGTACAGCGCATTCAGTGGGCTGACTGGCACATGCCGGTGCTGGCTAGAATCCGGCAACGCTTTGAAAAGGAGCAGCCGCTCAAGGGCCTGAGAATGGCCTGCTGCCTGCATGTGACTACGGAGACAGCTAACCTAATGCGCACCTTGCAGGCTGGCGGCGCCCTGGTGGTGGTGTGTGCCTCCAACCCGCTTTCTACCCAGGACGACGTGGCAGCAGCACTGGTGGTGGAGTATAAGATTCCCACCTTCGCCATTAAGGGTGAGGATAACGCCACCTACTACCAGCACTTGCGCGCCGCTCTGGAGACGAATCCGCAGCTTACCATGGACGATGGCTGTGACCTGGTGACGCTCCTCCATACTGAGTATGCCAACCAGCTCAAGGGCATGATCGGCGGCACCGAGGAGACCACTACTGGCGTCATCAGGCTGAAAGCCATGGAGCAGTCCGGTGCACTGAAGATGCCAGTGCTGGCTGTGAACGACGCGATGACCAAGCACTTCTTTGACAACCGCTACGGCACTGGCCAGTCAGCGATTGATGGACTGTTGCGCGCTACCAATTTGCTCCTGGCTGGCGCCCATGTGGTGGTGTGTGGCTACGGCTGGGTAGGGAAGGGGCTGGCGGCCAGGGCACACGGCATGGGGGCGCGGGTGACGGTCACCGAGGTGGACCCCATCCGGGCGCTGGAGGCGGCTATGGATGGCTTTGCAGTGCAGCCCGTGGCTGAGGCAGTGCGCGATGCCGACGTGGTGCTCACCGCCACGGGCAGTAAGCATGTCCTAGACAAAACTGCCCTGGAGAATCTCAAAGATGGCGCCATGGTCGGCAATGCCGGCCACTTCAATGTAGAGATCAACTTGGTGGCGCTGGAGGAGCTGACCTGCTGCCGACGGGAGGTGCGGCCCTTGGTGCATGAGCATAGGCTCAAGAACGGCAAGCTGGTGTATCTGCTGGCCGAAGGGCGCTTGCTCAACCTGGCCGCTGCCGAGGGGCACCCGGCGGTGGTGATGGATATGAGCTTCGCCGGGCAAGCCCTCGGCGCTGAGTATCTGGTGCAACATGCTCAGGAACTAGATCATAAAGTCTACGTGCTCCCCGAGGCCCTGGATCGCGAGATCGCCCGGCTGAAGCTGGAGGCCATGGGCCTGCATATTGACCAGCTCACGCCTGAGCAGCAGGAGTACTTGCGCTCCTGGCAAGCCGGCACCTAGACCGTGGTACGAATCATCCCGGCAGTGGACATCCAGGGGGGACGGGCGGTACGCCTGACTGGGGGCGATTATCAGCGCGCCCAGGTGTACTTCGACTCGCCTCTGGAGGCCGCCCAGCACTGGGCGGCGCTGGGAGCAGAGCTGATCCATGTGGTGGATCTGGACCGGGCCAGCGGGCGGGGAGATAACCGCCGGCTGGTGAAGGAGATCATTGCCACTCTCCAGGTGCCAGTGCAGGTGGGTGGCGGTGTGCGCAACCGCGCTGACTTCCTGGAGCTTCTAGACGCCGGTGCCCGCTGGGTGGTGCTGGGCACGGCGGCAGTAGAGAACCCGGCGCTGCTAAAGGAGCTGGTGGCTGATTTCCCCGATCGGGTGGCGGTAGCCCTGGATGCTAGAGTTGGCCGGGTTACCATCAGCGGCTGGTGCATGAATACCGCGCTGGCGGTGCGGGACTTAGCGCCCCAGATGGAGGCTTTGGGGGTGCGGCGCCTGATTTACACCGATGCGGCGCGCGACGGCACTTTGGGCGGCTTGGATCTGGCGCCGATCAGGGAGCTGGTGAGGGTGCTGAAACAGCCGCCGGTGGTGGGGGGCGGCGTCGCTTCCAATGAGGATATTGCCCGGCTGGATGGCCTGGTGCGCGAGGTCATTGTCGGCAAGGCGCTCTATGAGGGGAGGGTGAGCTATCCCCGAACTGCCTGAGGTTGAGACCATCCGGCGCGGCCTGGAGGACCAGGTGGTGGGGCGGAAGATCCGGGCGGTGGCTGCACAAGACCCGCAGCGCTGCCGCGGGCTGAGCCAGGCGGTAGGGCATACTATTGGCGCTCTCAATCGGAGGGGCAAGTACCTGCTCTTTGACCTGGGGGACCGGCATCTGGTGGTGCACCTGGGCATGACCGGGCAGCTAGCTTTCCAGCCGGTGCTGCCCACTCACCGGCACCTGCGGGTGGCGCTGGAACTAGACCGCGGCTACCTGGTGCTCTTTGACCAGCGGCGCTTTGGCAAAATGGTGGTGACGGCCCCGGGAGAGTATGGCCCTTTGCCTACCCTGGCGCGCCTTGGCCCGGAGCCGCTCAGCCCGGAGTTCCGCCCGGGCCCTTTTGCCCAGGCGGTGGCCAAAGCCGCGAAAATCAAGCCCCTGCTCCTGAGCCAGCGGGTGGTGGCCGGGCTAGGGAATATTTATGCAGATGAGGCGCTGTTCCGCGCTAAAATCCATCCTGCCCAGGGCAGGCTCAATCAGCGCCAGGCGGAGCAGCTTTTTGAAGCCATCAGGCAGGTGGTGGCCCAGGCTATTAGCCACCGCGGCACCACCTTGCGCGACCGGAAATATTTAGACCCAGAGCGCCAGCCGGGCGAGAACCAGCACTTTCTCCAGGTGTTCCAGCGCGCCGGGGAGCCTTGTGTGGTGTGTGGCACCGCTATCCAGAAGATCCGCCTGGGGGGCAGGGGCACCCACTTCTGCCCCAGCTGCCAGCCGCTTCGCCCCACTGCTCACCTTGCCAGGGGCACTACCCGGGAGTAAAATCGCGTTGCGCGGGAACCGGTTGGCGCTTTCCCGCCACGAGTGGGGCCATAGCTCAGATGGGAGAGCGCCGCCCTTGCAAGGCGGAGG
>JACQHA010000401.1 GCA_016199255.1 Deinococcus sp. | reverse complement strand
GCCTGGCACCTACACCATCACTGTCACGGCGGAGAAGGACGGGTGCCTCCCCGGCAGCGCCAGTACGACTTTTACGGTGCACTAGATGGCTGCGTGCCAGTGAAAATTGCTCTAATTAGCGGGTCGGGTCAATCAAATTCTTGCTCACCTGGTGGGCAGTGGCCAGCGCCTGGCTGACTTTAGCCAGGGGCAAAACCTCGCTAATGAGGGGCTCCACGTCCAAGTGGCCGCTGGCCAGGAGCGCTATGGCCTTGGGGAACGGCCCGCAGCGCGAGCCTTGCAGGCGCACCTCGTCTACTGCTACTCGGGTCGTGTCCACCTGGGGTGATAGCGTGCCGCAGGTGGTTTTGAGCGCCACGGTGCCTCTGGGGCGCACCAGGGTCAGCGCGGTCTGCAACCCATCGCTGGTGCCAGTGGCCTCCACCACCACGTCGGCACCCAGGCCAGCAGTGAGTGATTTGATAGTGCTAGCCAGATCAGGCGAGGGAGCCAGGGCCAGCGCGGCGCCATAGCGCTGAGCGCGCTGCTGGCGCTCTGGGGTCCGGGCCACGGCAATGACCCGGGCGCCCAGGTGGTGGGCCACAGCAATGATCAAGGTCCCCAGCCGCCCGGCGCCCAGCACCACCACCGTGCTGAAAGGCCCCAGAGGAGTCAGCTCGAAAGTCTGGATGGCGGCCGCCAGCGGCTCCACAAACACTCCTTGCACCGGGGACAAACTCTCCGGTAAGACATGCACCCCGCCAGAGGGCACCAAAAGCAGCTCGGCAAATGCCCCCGGCCAGCGGTGGATGCCTACCACCGTATGGTCCACGCAATGGTTAGAAAGCCCCCGGCGGCAGGCGACGCAAGGATGAGGGCGGCGCCAGGCCAGGCAGGTGTTATTGATCTCCACTGCCACCAGCCGGCCTATGAAGTCCTCGGCCACGCCCTCGCCCACTGCCTCCACCCGGCTGCAAAACTCGTGCCCAGGCACCAGGGGAAGCTGCACCTTCAAAGTGCCGGTGAAAATCGCCACGTCGGTGCCGCATACCCCGGCACGTTCAACGCGCAATAGCACCTGGTTTGGGCCGGGCCTAGGCCGCCGGAAGCGCCTTAAGCGGATCTTCCCCGGGGCAGTGAGTTCCGCGGCGCAGTACATCTACACCCGCTTGGTGCCGAGATAGGGCGAGTGGTTCCTAAAGCCGCTGCGGTACGATTCCCAGAACTCGTGAAGCAGCACCTGGGGGTACACCACCCGCTGGGCCAGCTCGGCCTGCGAGTAAAAGCGTGGCGAGCGCCCGGTGGCCCGGTCCTGGTCATCAGCCGGCACCAGGATGCCGCCAGTCTGGCGAGCCAAAAAGAAGAACTCCAGGCCGTGGCTCAGGTAGCGGGAGTCCACAAATTCCCGCACGTACACCATGCGGCCCACACTGACAATCAGGCCCGACTCCTCCCGGGTCTCTCTGGCAGCGCACTCTGGCAGGCTCTCGCCCTCTTCCAAAGCACCCCCTGGGGGCACCCAGTAGTCACCCTGGCCCTTAATGAGCAGCAGCTGGTCCTGGTCGTTCATTACCAGGGTGGCGGCTCGAATGCGCTGTACATACACTTAGAGAGCCTCCACCGGTTCAGAATGGCTTTTACTACGGCCCGGGGGTAGGCCCGGACGGGGGGCCACGCCCCCCACCGCCTGGTTATTGTACACGCCACCTGGCTCCAGGCGCACCTGTTATACTCACCCAGTGAGCTTAGAGCGGCTCATGACCATCCTCAGGAACTGCCGCGCCCCAGGCACGTAGCTGCAGTTGACCAGGTGCACCAGGCCACGGTATAACCGGGTGGCCCCAGCACTGCCGAGGAGGGCACAGATGGGAATCTTCAACTTCATCAAGTCCCAGTTCATTGAAGTTATTGAGTGGCTCGACCCCACCCAGAACACCCTGGTGTACCGCTTCCCGGTGCAGAACCAGGAGATCAAGATGGGCGCCAAGCTTACCGTGCGCGAGAGTCAGGCGGCGGTGTTTGTCAATGAGGGCACCATTGCCGATGTGTTCCAGCCCGGGCTGCACACCCTCTCCACCCAGAACCTGCCCATCATGACCAAGTTGCGCTCCTGGCCCTATGGGTTCACCTCCCCTTTTAAGGCCGAGGTGTACTTCGTCAACACCAAGCAGTTCACGGACTTGAAGTGGGGTACCGCCAACCCCATTATGCTCAGGGACAGCGAGTTTGGCGTAGTCAGGCTGCGGGCTTTCGGGGTGTACTCCCTGCGGGTCACCGACCCGGCCAAGCTGATCCGGGAAGTGGCCGGCACCAACGCTCGCTTCCAGACCGAGGACATTGAGGGCCAGCTGAAGCGCGCCCTCATCTCCTCGTTCAGCGACGCTCTCGCAGAAGCCAAGATCCCGGCGCTGGACCTGGCCAGCAAGTACGACGAGCTGGGCCAGGAGATGCGCCAGAAGCTGGTCATCACCTTTGGGGAGTATGGCCTGGACATTACCAAGTTCGTGATCGAGAACATCTCCCTGCCCCCAGAGGTGGAGGCGGCGCTGGACAAGCGCACTTCTATGGGGATCGTGGGCGACCTGGGGCGCTACACCCAGTTCCAGGCTGCTACGGCCCTGGAGAAAGGCGCTGCCGCCGGGGGCGGTGTGGCCGCTGGTGCCCAGGTAGCAGCGGGCTTGGCCATGGGCCAGGCCATTGCCAGCACCTTGTCCCAGGCGCAGCCGGCGCCCCGGGGCGCTACCTGTCCCAAGTGTGGCGCCCAGGTCGCTAGTGGCGCTAAATTTTGTGGCGAGTGCGGCGCCACAATGGCCCCGGCTACTGCCCAGTGCGTGGGCTGTGGCGCCACCATTCCTCACGGGGCCAAGTTCTGTAGCGAGTGTGGCGCTCCCCAGCAGGCCAAGCGCAGCTGTCCCCAGTGCCAGGCAGAGGTGAAGCCGGGCGCCAAGT
>JACQHA010000397.1 GCA_016199255.1 Deinococcus sp. | reverse complement strand
GAAGAACAGCACCGGATCGGCTTCGCCTATGTCTTCCCCAAGGAGAAACACGCTGGGATCACGGCGCATCTCCTCGGCCAGCGCCTCTCTAATGGCCTGGGCATAGCTGATTCTTCTCACCGCAGCACCCGACCTTGATGAGTCTCACTGTAGGCGTCGTCCAGGGCGTCGTCAGGCTGGGGATGAGGGCTACTATGGGCAAAGGCCACTCCTCGTTCCAGCTCTGCCTCGACGCCTGCCTCCAGCTCCACCAGTTGGGCGGCAGTGAACTCGCCCGACTCTAGTAGCCGCCGGCGGAAAAGCTGCAATGGATCCCGCGCCAGCCACTGCTCTACTTCCTGCTGAGGCCGGTATTTTGCCGCATCCCCTTCGTAGTGGCCCCGGTGCCGGTAGGTCTTGCACTCCACAAGCGTCGGCCCCCTACCGGCTCTGGCCTGGGCCGCCGCCTGAGCAGTGGCACGGTGCACTGCCAATACGTCGTTTCCGTCTACCACTATGCCAGGCATGTTGTAGGAACTGGCGCGCACCGCAATATCCTTCACTGGCTGGTGTTTCTCCTGGGGAGTGAACTCGCCATAGTGGTTATTCTCGCAGACAAACAGCACCGGCAATTTCCAGAGCGCTGCCAGGTTCAGCGCCTCATGGAACGCCCCTTCGTTACTGGCGCCGTCGCCAAAAAAACTCACCGCCACCTGGCGAGATTGGCGCTGCTGGATGGCCAGCGCCGCCCCCACCGCAATAGGAATGCCGCCGGCCACAATGCCGTTGGCGCCAATCACTCCCAGGTCGATGTTGGCGATGTGCAGCGAGCCCCCCTTGCCCTGGCAGTAGCCGCCAGTTCTGGCAAACAGCTCCGCCATCATTCGCCCTAGATCGGCGCCGCGGGCAATCAGGTGGCCGTGCCCCCGGTGAGTGCTGGTGAGGTAGTCACCCGGTTCCAAAGCAGCGCACACCCCTGCTGCCACCGCCTCCTGGCCAATGTAGGGGTGCAGAAAGCCCGGGATATGTCCCTGGTTTCGCAGCTCGCTGGCCCGCTCTTCGAAGCGCCTGATGGTGTACATCCGGCTGTAGAGCTGGGCCAGGAATTCCGGGCGGTACTCTTGCATGTCATCCAGTGTACGGCACTGCCAGCGCCTTAGGTGCCGCAATCCGGCTGCGGAACGCGGTGACTGCCAGGATGGTCACAATGTAGGGAAGAGCTTGCAGGAACTGGTAGGGAACCTGGGTGCCCGCGGTTTGCAGCCTGAGCTGCAGGGCAAAGCTGGCGCCAAAAGTGAGCGCGCCAATGAGCACTCCATAGGGGTTCCAGCGGCCCAAGATCACCACTGCTAGTGCAATAAAACCGCGACCAGCGGTCATGTTCTCGATGAACGTGCCAGTGTGAGCTATAGAGAGGAACGCCCCGCCGATGCCGGCCAGCACCGCGCCAATCAGCGTACACAGGTAGCGGATGCGGTACACATTGATCCCCGCCGTATCCGCTGCCCTTGGGTACTCCCCCACTGCCTGGATGGCCAGCCCCAGGGCAGTGCGGTGGATGATGAAGAACGATAGCGGCACCAAAAGCAGCGCCAGGTACACTAGTAGGCTCTGCTGGAACAGGACCGGTCCAAGGAAGGGAATGTCTGACAGCAAGGGGATTGGCAGCAGGGGGAGGGTCTCAATGGAAATAGCGCGCACCGTGGTGAGGCCACCGTAGCTGGTACGGAAGAAGAAACCAGTGATCCCCAGGCTGAAGATGTTCAACGCTGCTCCTACCACAATCTGGTTGGCCCGCACGGTGATGGTGAGGAAGGCAAATGCCAGGCCCAGCACCAAGGCGCCCGCTACTGCCGAACCCAGGCCTACTAGGTAGCTCCCGGTACTGAAGGTGCCGATAAAGCCCAGGAATGCCCCGGTGAGCATCAGCCCCTCGATGCCGATATTGATGATCCCACTGCGCTCGGCAAAGGTCTCGCCCAGGGCAGCGTAGAGCAGAGGAGGTCCCAGGCGGAATGCGGCTTCCAGGAGCAGGCGGACCCACAAAATAGCAGCGGCCAGGTCCACGCTACCCTCCAGTGCGCAGCAGGCGCCGCGCGGCGTAGCCCATAATGAACAAGATCACCAGCCCCTGGATCATAAACACCAGCACCACCGGAATGCTGGCCCGGAGCTGCATGAACTCTGCCCCGCTGCGCAGCGCCCCGAACACCAGGCCGCTGAGCAGGATCCCTAGAGGGGTGTTATGGGCCATGAGCGCCACGGCGATAGCCTCGTAGCCGTAGCCTGGGCTGAACCCCTGGAGCAGGCGGTTAATGGGGCCGGTGATCTCGATGCCACCAGCCAGGCCAGCCATGCCGCCACTGATGAGCATGGCCAGCACCACCGTGCGCCCCTGGCTGATGCCGGCGTGCCGGGCGGCCACCGGGTTATAGCCCACTGCCCGGATCTGGTAGCCCAAGGTGGTGCGGAACAGGAGGAAGTGCAAGATGATCGCTGTGCCAATAGCAATCAGGATTCCAATGTGCAGCCGCAAATTGGGGAGCTGGACGTCGAAACCCAGCCCGTTCAGTATGGGTGCCAGCACGTCCCGCACCACTCTAGGCAGCCGGGCAGCCGCGGCCAGCGGAGAGCTCTGGGGGAAGGTGCCGCCGGGCTCGCGCATAGGGCCGGTGACCAGATAAGAAGTGAGATAGATGCCTACGTAGTTCAGCATGATGGAGGTCACCACCTCGCTGGCCCCCAGCCGCACCCGGAGGATGCCGGGGATAAACCCCCAGCAGGCGCCTGCGGCAAAAGCCGCCAGCAGCACTGTTGGCACCGCCAGGAGCGGCGGCCACCCCTCCAGGCGCACTCCCACAAAGGTGGCAGCAATGGCGCCGGCGTAGAGCTGGCCCTCGGCGCCAATGTTCCACATGCTGCAGCGAAAGGCGATGGCCATCCCCAGGCCAGCCAGAATCAGCGGCGTGGCACGCAGCAGCGTGGTGGAGAGGCTAAGTACTGTGCCAAAGGCACCGGTGAACATGGCGCTGAACGCCGGAAGCGCCTGGTAGCCGGCGAGTTGCAGGATAATTCCGCCCACCACTAGCCCCGAGCCTACTGCCAGCGCTGGCAGCACCAGGCCATCCCATAGTAGCTGCGACCAGGGGTGGCTCAGGGCCGAGAGGGCGAAGGGCTTGCTGGCCCGCACCGTCAGGCCGCTCACCGGTTCTCCTCAGCAATTTGGGCCAGGGGAGTGCCCACCTGCACCGTATTGCCCTCAGGCACCAGGATCTCTACCAGCCGCCCTGAAGCCGGAGCCGGCAGCTCCATGGAGATCTTGTCGGTGACTACTTCGGCAATGATCTCTCCTTTAGTCACCTGGTCGCCTACCTGGCGCAGCCAGCGCTCAATAGTGCCTTCTTCCATCGTCAGCCCCCACTTGGGGAGCGTCACGGTTACCGCCATAGCTTCACCCTGCCACCGGCAGGCGCTCTCCAGCCATCATCAGGCCAATCTGCTCCAAGTTGGAGCGGTCGTCCTCCAGCACCCCCATGATGTGCCCATCGTGGATCACCGCCACCCGGTCGGAGAGCGCCAGCACCTCTTCCAGTTCGGTGGAGATAAGCAAGATGCCGGCGCCTCTGGCGCGCTGCGCCAGAAGGTTCTCGTGCACATATTTGGTGGCGCCAATATCTAAGCCCCTGGTTGGTTGGGAGGCTACTAAGAGTGTGGGCTCGCGCGATAACTCCCGGCCCAGGACCACCTTCTGCTGGTTGCCTCCAGAGAGCTTTCGCACTGGCGCTTTCACGCTGGTGGCGCGCACCGCGAAGCGTTCCACAATAGTGCGGGCGTGTTCGCTAATGCGTTCGTTATTCAGCAGCACCCCGTAGCTGCTAAAGGGCGGCTGCCCGTGGTCTTTGAGCACGGTGTTGTCTGCCAGGCTGAACTCCATCACTAATCCCTCACTATGCCGGTCAGCGGGGATATTGGCCACTCCCAGCTTCAGCAGGTGGCTGGCGCTGCGGCCAGTGATGTCCTGGCCGTTAAGTAGAATGTGTCCCCGGCTGGGGTGCAGTACCCCAGTGAGAATCTGCGCTAGCTCCCGCTGGCCGTTGCCGTCTACACCGGCGATGCCTACGATCTCTCCAGAATGCACTTCCAGGTCGATTCCCTGCAGCGCCGGCAGGCCCAATTCGTCTCGGGCCTCCAGGCCTTCAATTTTCAGGAGCACCTGGCCTGGCTCCTGGGGCGGTCGCTGTACCTCCAGGCTCATCTCCCGGCCCACCATGAGCCTGGCCAGTTCCGGTTTCGAGGTGTCTTTGGTGAACAAGGTGGATACCACCCGGCCATCTCTCAAGACCGTGACCCGCTGGCTCACGGCCATCACTTCGTCCAGTTTGTGGGTGATGAAGATCACCGCTAGCCCCTGCTGGGTGAGCACTGAGAGAGTTTTGAATAAGTCCCGCATTTCCTGGGGAGTGAGCACCGCCGTGGGCTCGTCCAGGATCAAGAGCTGGGCGCCGCGGTAGAGGGCTTTTAGAATCTCCACCCGCTGCTGCGTGCCCACAGACAGCCTTCCCACCCGAGCCTTGGGGTCCACCTTCAGGCCGTAGCGCGCCGCCAGCGCCGCCACTTCCTCTTCCACTTTGGGCAGATGGAACAGCGGCTGGTAAGAAGAGTAGCGGCCCAGCACCAGGTTCTCCACTACGGTCAAGGTGGGCACCAGCATGAAGTGCTGGTGCACCATGCCAAT
>JACQHA010000409.1 GCA_016199255.1 Deinococcus sp. | reverse complement strand
GCGAACATGAGGGTGTAGCCACCCTCGCCATTGTCGCAGCAGAAGAACTTTCGTCCCTTGAAGTCCGTCGAGTAGAACCAGTCGTCCTTCTCCGTGCGCATGATTTCGAGAAACCGGCTCACAATCTCCGCGAGATCCTCCGCCGACAGCGCATGGAAGACACCAGTGGTGACCGCGTTGATGAGCTTGGGGCTTGCCATGCTATGCCTCCTGATACGGTCGGATCACGAGCTCGCCGGACTCATCTGTGGTGATGTGCTGGCTTCCTGCTGGTAGCCCGGGCTTACCTCGGAAGGGGTTCCGCACGTTGGCGAGCTTCTCTAGTGCGCCACCAGCAGCTTCGATCAGTTCCTTCCGATCCACCAGGACAAACCGTGGGCGCCGACGCTTGGTGAATTGCACCGCATAGATCAGTGCCGGTCCCTCTAGCTTGCAGATGGTGGTGATTGCCTCGTCCAAGGATGCGCACCACCACCGCGCATGGCGCTCCTCCTCGAAGACCACGAGGTAGTTCATAGTGTCCCTCCTGTTTTTGGATTTGGGTTTATCTTCTGTCTAGCAAACTCTCAGGATGCTGTCTAGCACGCTATCGAGGCTCTGATGTCTCAGTCCAGCCACTCTCTCCGAAGCCCGCTACGGCCATTCTGGTGTGTGCTTTTATAGGGTTGTACCGCCTTGACGCCCTTATTGGACGGCTTAGAGTGATGGGTAACTAGGCTACGCCGCGCCCGTAAGCGGCCGGACTCAAGTACTTAAGTCCACGTACAGAAAGAATCCCCACCGTGGGGGTTCTTTGCTTTGGGGCGCTGGGCGCCAGATTGATGCCGTCTGGAAGCGGCCCCAAAATGGCTCGGACGTTTACATGAAGAAAAGGCCAACGCGGAGGACGGTCAAGACAGCTACAGGAACCTGCTCTTCCCCATTCCGCTATAATCTGCCGGGAGGAGAAGAGTGTCAGAGACGGTACTCAGCGACAGCCACGCCCAGCTCTTGCACCAGGAAAAGAAGGTACTGGGCCGGGTCCGCGACCTGATTCTCAAGACCGGCGATAGTAGCAGCGAGCTAGATACGCTGAGCCAGGCGATTCAGGGCTTGGACCAGCTGTTCCTCTTAGTGGTGGTGGGGGAGTACAACTCCGGCAAGTCCTCTTTCATCAACGCCCTGGTGGCCTCTAAACTGTTTGCTGAGGGGGTCACGCCCACGACCGACCGCATCAATGTGCTGCGCTATGGTACCCGGGAGCAGGTGCAGGAGCTGGCGGACGGCCTGATAGAGCGCACCTATCCCCTGGAGTTTCTGAAGCAGATCAACCTGGTGGACACGCCAGGCACCAACGCCATTATGCAGCGCCACCAGGCACTCAGCGAAGGCTTCATCCCCCGCGCTGACTTCGTGCTCTTCATCACCTCCGCCGACCACCCCTTCACCGAGAGCGAACGGCAGTTCTTGGAGAAGATCAAGAGCTGGGGAAAGAAGATTGTCTTCGTCCTCAACAAGGTAGACATCCTGGAGAGCGATGCCGACCTGGGGCGCACGGTGCAGTTTATTGCCGACAACGCTCGCCACCTGCTGGGGCTAGAGCCTCTGATCTTCCCCGTGTCGTCCAAGCTGGCGTTTAGCGCCAAAGCCAAGGGCGACAAGGGTATGCTGCGGCTGTCGGGGTTCCCCAAAGTAGAAGACTACATCCTGCACACCCTGGACGAGCGGGAGCGGGTGCGGCTCAAGCTCCTAGGCCCCATAGGGATTAGCGAGAAAGTCACCAAGTCGCTCGGCGAGCGCCTGCAGCAGGAGCAGCAGGTACTGAACCAGGACCTGAGCACCATCGATAACGTCCAGGAGCAGCTAGAGACTTCCCGCAAAGAGACCAGCAGCGACTTCGAGCGCTTCGTCACCAAGATCCACAATCTGCTGCTGCAGATGGAGGCTCGCGGCACCGAGTTCTTCGACGCCAACATGCGCCTGGGCCGGGTCTTCTACCTGGCCCGTGAGCAGCAGGTGCGGCGCGACTTCGAGGCCCAGGTGGTGGCCGAAGTGCCTCGGGAGATCGAGCGCCAGGTGCATCTCATGGTGGACTGGCTGGTGGATCGCAACCTGCGCCTCTGGACCGGGATCATGGAATACTTGCGCAGCCGCCGGGAGATCCATCGCGGGCGCTTGATTGGCGAGATGGGTGGCCAGTACGAGTACAACCGGGAGCGGCTCTTTGCCACCATGAGTAGCGAGGTCACCGCCAAGGTGGAAAGCTTCGACCGGGCCAGGGAGAGCCGGGAGTTAACCCAGTCAGTGCTCAATGCCCTCCTCGCCACCGGCGTGGTGGAGCTAGGTGCCATTGGCATCGGCGCCGTGGTACTCACTCTCTTCACCTCTCTAGCAGCAGACGTCACCGGCCTGACAGCAGCCGGGCTCATTGCCATTACCGGGCTTTTCATCCTCCCCAACCGCCGCCGCCAGGCTAAGCGGGCCTTGCAGCAGAAACTGGCCAAGCTGCGCTCCGACCTAGAACTGCTCATCAAGAACGCTTTCGAGCGGGAGATTGACCATAGCATCGAGACCATCCGCACCGCCATTGAACCCTATGTCCGGCTCTGCCACTCCGAAAAAGAGCGCCTGGAGGCTTTCCAGCGGGAGCTATCGGCGGTGAGCAGCGATCTTGGGGCGTTGCGCCAGGCAATGGCGCAGCTCTAGGCAGCCGCCAGAGTTACAATACCTCTCATGACGACCACCTGGCCTGATGAGCGCGGGCGCTATGGCGAGTTTGGCGGCCGCTATGTGCCCGAAACCTTGATACCAGCCCTGGATGAGCTGACGGCGGCCTACGCTGAGGCCAAAGCCGACCCGGCTTTTCAGGCCCAGTACCGGCGTATCCTGGCAGACTATGTGGGGCGGCCCAGCCGGCTCTATTTCGCCCAGCGGCTGAGCAAGCACCTGAACGGCGCCAAGATCTACTTGAAGCGGGAAGACCTGAACCATACCGGCGCCCACAAGATCAACAGCGCCCTGGGGCAGGCGCTCTTGGCACAGCGCATGGGCAAGCGGCGCATTATTGCCGAAACTGGCGCTGGGCAGCACGGGGTGGCCACCGCCACCGCCTGCGCGCTTTTTGGCCTAGAGTGCGTGGTGTACATG
>JACQHA010000416.1 GCA_016199255.1 Deinococcus sp. | reverse complement strand
TGGCGCGCTGCCAGCGCCCCCAGGGCCTGCGCCGCCAGCCGCCTGGTAGGGGCGTCGCTGTCATCTAGTGCCGCCAGTAACTGGGGCACCAGTTCTAGCGCTTGGGTGCTGTCCACCAGAGGCGGTTCGCTCAGCACCTGGCTGGCAGCCCGCCGGCTGGCGGCGTCACTGCTGGCTAGCCCTTGGTGGAGAGCACTGAGCGCTGGTTCTCTCTGCCCAAGCTGCCACAGCAGCAGCACCTGGGGCTGCACCGCCAGCGCCTCGGCTAGCTGGTCGGCCCAGTGGTGGTAGCCGTCAGGCCGGTACAGCCAGAACCCCCAGTGCTGGTTCCGGGCTAGCTTGAGCCGGGGGGGTGTCACCGAGGTGAGATCGGCGGCGGTGTAGCCAGTGTCCACCACCACCCGGTCAAACCCGGGCAGGAGCCGCAAAAAGGGCAGCCCTGAGCGCACCAGGATCCGCCGGGCGCCGCCTGGCTCCAGGCTCAGGTAGTACCCGCTCCAGTTCAGCAGGTAGAGGAGAGCCAGTAGCGCCAGCACCAGCTTTGCCCCCAGCCTGGTCCGCGCCGGGAGGCGCCGCAGCCAGTGCTCTGCCGGCGCCAGCACCTCTTTGACCTGTAGCCCACGCCACGGCCTCATGCTCTCTGTTAACCGGCAGCAGTGAGCCGGCGTTCCCGACTAGGGAGGGGTAGGGGATTCTTCGCCCGATGCCTTTACGGAGAATTGCCCTAGGACTTCCCCAGCTCCAGGTAGGGCACAGCGTTCATCCCCAGGTCCCAGCCCTGGGTCTGATCGAATTGGGCATAGCCTGCCAGGGCAATCATGGCGCCGTTGTCGGTGCTCATACCCTTGCCGGGGAAGATGGCATCCAAAGCAGTCTGCTGGAAAGCAGCGCGCAGGGCGCAGCTGGCGGCGACGCCACCAGTCACCAGGACCCGGGTGTACCCCAGCTGGGCGGCAGCGCGCTGGGTGATGTTCACCAGCGAGGTGATGGCGGCGTGCTGGAACGAGGCAGCCACATCGGCTGGGTTAGCATCGGGGTAAGTGCGCAACAGGTGGAGCACCGCGGTCTTGAGGCCGCTGTAGCTGAAGTCCAGGCTGTCACTGCCCGCCATAGGTACCCGGAGGGGGTAGCGCTGGGGGTCGCCGGAGAGGGCGGCGCGCTCAATTGCCGGGCCGCCCGGGTAGCCCAGGTTGAGCAGCCGGGCCACTTTGTCGAAGGCCTCTCCCACTGCGTCGTCCCTGGTCTGGCCAATGGGGTGGTAGCCGTCGGCTTTCACCTCTACCAGGGTGGTGTGGCCACCAGAGACAATCAGCGCTAAAAAGGGCGGCTGCAGGTCGCTGCCCCACAGGGCGGCGCGCACATGGCCCTCTAGGTGGTTCACGGGAATCAGGGGAATGTGCAGAGCATAGGCCATGGCCTTGGCAGCCGCCAGGCCCACGAGTAAAGCGCCAATGAGCCCAGGGCCGCGGGTGACGGCAAGAGCCGAGAGCTGGTACCTGGTAATCTTGGCCTCAGCCAGCGCCGCCTGGATCAAGGGCCCCAGGGCCCGCAGGTGCTCTCTAGAGGCCAGCTCTGGAACCACGCCGCCGAACTGCTGGTGCAGCTGGGCCGAGCTGGCAATCAGATTCGAAGCTACCTGGCCATCAATCACGACGCCCACGCCAGTTTCATCGCAAGAGGTGTCAATACCCAGTACCGCTCGCATCGCCGGCGATTGTAACACGCCAGCCCTCTGGGGGCTTCCGTTCCGGGGCTGTAACATCTGCCCCGGGCCGCCGTTTAAGAGAACTAGCTGAGGGAAAGAATCGACATCCCAGCTGAAAGGGGCAGCTATGAGCAAGAAAGTGGGGATCCTAGGCTGCTGTCTGGTAGCGCTTTGGGCGCTGGGCAGCGCCCTGGCCCAGGGGCTAGTGACCCCGGAGCACCAGGGGGCAGTGGTGATTGCCAGCCAGACGGTACGCACCAGTATTGATGGGTCACTGGCTACGACGACCGTGGAGCAAGTGTTCAAGAACTTGACTGGCAGCATCCAGGAGGGGATTTATTTCTTCCCCATCCCGGCTGATGCGGCGCTCTCTGACTTTGTGCTGATTGTGAATGGCCAGGAAGTGGCCGGGCAGGTAGTGGAAGCCGGGCAGGCCCGGGCCACCTATGAAGAGATTGTGCGCCGGATCCGCGACCCTGGGCTCCTGGAGTACGTGAGAGATGGCCTCTTCCAGGCGCGGATCTTCCCTATTATGCCCAACAGTGAGTTTCCCATTACCCTGCGCTACACCCAGTTCGTGCCCTATGAGCTGGGCGCCTATCGCTACCGCTATGGCTTGGCGGTGGCGGCGCAGGCCGGCGGCGCCATTGGGAAGCTGGACGTGCGCATCACCATTGATGCTGGCCAGGCGCTGGGTGCGGTGTTCTCGCCGTCCTATCCGGTGACGGTGGAGCGGGGCGATGATGGCCGGGTGACAGTAACTTATGAGGCAGAGAATATTACCCCTGAGCGGGACCTGTCCCTGCACTACACCCTGCAAGAGGGACAGCTGGGTGCCAGCCTGGTAGCCTACAGCCCTGGCGGGGAGCCGGGTTACTTCGCGCTGCTCCTGAGCCCGGGCTTCGCCCAGGAAGCGGCAGTGCTGCCCAAGAATTTCCTCTTTGTGCTAGACACTTCCGGCAGCATGGATGGGGAGAAGATCATGCAGGCTAGGAACGCCCTGGACTACGTGCTGGACACCTTGAACCCCGATGATACCTTTAACGTCATTGTGTTCAGCAGCGACGTGCAGACCCTGTTTCGCGCGCCCCAGCCGGTGACTGACGACACCCGGGCCGCCGGCCATCGCTTGGTGTCCCGGCTGGTGGCGGAGGGCGGCACCAACATTAACGAGGCGCTGCTCACCGCCCTGGGCATGACCAGCCGGCTACCAGACGTGGTGGTGTTCCTGACCGACGGCGTGCCTACTGTGGGGGAGCAGGATGTGGGCCGGATCCTGGCCAATATCCAGACGGCCAACCAGGACGAGGCGCGCATTTTCACCTTTGGCGTCGGCTACGATGTCAATACTTTCCTGCTGGACGAGCTGGCCAACGATTCCGGCGGGCTCACTACCTATGTAGAGCCGGGGGAGGACATTGAGCTGGCGGTGTCGGACCTGATCAAGCGCATTAACAACCCGGTGCTCACCGACCTGGCGCTGGAGACGGCGGGAGTGGAGGTATTTGACCTGTTCCCGCGGCAGGTGCCGGACCTCTATCTGGGCAGCCAGCTGGTGATCCTGGGGCGCTTTGAGGGTTCTGGCACGCTTCAGGTGCGCATTACCGGCCAGCGCCCCGAGGGCGCCGTGAACTTCGAGTATGCGCTAGCGGTGGAGGCCAGCAGCCAGAATAGCGAGCTGGCTTACTTGTGGGCGCAGCGCAAGGTGGCGGTGCTTTTGGACCAGATCCGGCGTGATGGCGAGACCCAGGAGATTGTGGACACTATTGTGCAGCTGGGGACGCGCTTTGGGATCGTCACGCCCTACACCTCGTTCCTGGCCATCCCCGAGGGAGAGGGTGGGTTTGCTGAGCCTTTGGCGCCACCGGACACCAGCACCTCTCTGGGGCAGCGTGGCCGGCTGTCTGCCACTGCTCCTTCCTCCCGAGCCACTACCGGTGCTGGCGCCGTGGCGCAAAGTGAAGAGCTGAACCGGCTGCGCGACGCTGACACACTGGGCGACGATGAAAGGCAATCGGTGAAGCAGGCTGGCGGCCGCACTTTTGTGCTCAAAGATGGGGTGTGGACCGATACTGAGTTCACCGAAGGCACTGTGACCGTTGACCTGGAGTTCCTGTCTAATGCCTACTTCGACTTTGTCATCGCCAACTCTGACGCTCAGGAGCTGGTGTCAGTAGGGGATCAGGTGATCTTCCTCTACCAGGGCGTGTGGTACCGGATTACCCCGGCCCAGGCATAGGAAGGGAATGGTAGGGGCACCCCCCTGTGGGTGCCCCTTGGCAAATCGGACCAGGGCGGCCACTGGGGGCCGCCCCTACCCAGCCGCCCCTACCCAGTTAGGGCAGCTCAATCTCCGCCAGGGCCTGGGCAAACACCACCCGGCTCACGCCGCCTCTGGGCACCAGGGCCAGGGCGTAGGGGCTGGTGATGGCCTGGATCAAGAGGGCGTCGTCTGGGGGTTCAGTGATGTCTACCAGCACCGTCAAGGTGCCGCTGGCGAGCACCGCATCCACAAAGCTGATGCTATAGCCGCCAGTGGGCCGCTGGCCTAATAGCGCCACTAGCACCAGGTTGGTGCTGAACGACACCGCTGGTGGCTCCGGCGCCGGGACCTGAGCGCTGATCAGGCCGCGGTAAAAGGCCTCCCAGTCCCAGGGGTTGTCGAGAATGAAGAACTGGGTCTCGATCTCAGTATTGCTGGAGAAAATGCCCTCTTCTAGGGGCTGCAGCAAGCTGTTCGATCCCGGCACCAAGAAGGTGATGGGGAAGAAGTCGCTGCTGGCGCCGGCTACCGTGACTCGCACCCGGCCCTCGGGGCTGGGGCTCTCGATAGCGTCCGGCGGCACAAAGGCGAAGTCAGGAACAATGACCGTCAAGCTGTTCAGGGACCCAGCCACTACTTCCGCCGGCAGGGTCTGCGAGCCCACAAAGCCGCCAATAATGGCGCTGAACTCTACCAGGTTCGCAGCGGGGTTGGGGCTGAAATTGGTGCCAAAGATGGTCACCATTGCCCCCTCCACCACTGGCTGGGGCACCACACTGGTGATCAGCGGGGTGCCGGACGCCAGGGCCAGGCTCACGAGCAGCGGCACAGCGGCCACGAGAACTTTGGGCATAACTACCTCCTCGAGCGATCAGCAGGACTGATGGCCAGCCACCTGTTTCCTGGGTGATTGTACGTCATTAGCGACGAGCAGCGGGCCTGGAGCTGGTTGCTATAATGGTCCCCGTGTGGCCCGCCGCTGGGCGGGCTCTATGCTGTTGGACTTCCCGGGAGGGTGGCGTGAGCAGCTTACTGTGGGCCATCGGCTTGCCCTTCACCCTGGCGCTCCTGGCCCCGCTGCTGGCCTGGCTGGTAGGCCGGTTCATTGGCTGGGTACTATTGCCCGCTCCCGCTATATTGTTTCTCCTGCTGCTGCGCCAGTGGCCTCTGGCCCAATCTGGAGCCACCTGGACCGTCCCTTGGCTCACGGCGCTCGGGGTGGACCTGACCCTGCGCCTGGATGGCTTGACGCTCTTCTTTGCTCTGCTGGTCACCGGCATTGGCGCCCTGGTGGTGCTCTATTCCATTGGCTACCTGGCCAAGGAGCGGGAACTGGGCAAGTTCTACAGCTACTTGCTGGGCTTTATGGGGGCCATGCTGGGTGTGGTGCTCAGCGACAACCTGGTTTTGCTCTTTGTATTCTGGGAGTTGACCTCGGTAACCAGCTTCTTGCTGATCGGCTTCTGGGACAGGGACTCAGCGTCGCGCCAGGGAGCGCAGCAGGCGTTGGTAATCACCGCTGCCGGCGGCCTGGCGATGCTCTTGGGCTTTGTGCTGTTGGCGGCCGCTGGTGGCAGCTTTGAGGTGCGCACCCTGCTGGCTGCTAGCCAGGTGCTGCGGGCCCATCCCCTTTACGGGCCAGCGCTGCTCTTGGTCCTCTTGGGTGCCTTCACCAAGTCGGCCCAGTTTCCCTTTCATATCTGGTTGCCGGGAGCCATGGCGGCGCCTACGCCAGTGAGCGCCTACTTGCACTCGGCCACCATGGTCAAAGCTGGAGTATTTCTCTTAGCCAAGCTGGCGCCAGTCTTGGGCGGCACCCCCCTCTGGACCTATCTGGTCACTGTTGGTGGCCTGGTGACGTTGGTGGTGGGGGCTTATCTGGCGCTGATGCACGCCGATCTGAAGGCGCTCCTGGCCTACTCAACAGTGAGCAGCCTGGGGCTCATGGTAGCGCTTTTGGGCCTGGGGGGCTTTGCAGCCAGCGAGGCGACGCTGTGGTACCTTCTCAACCATGCCGCCTTTAAGGCGGCGCTATTTATGGCGGCGGGCAGCGTGGATCACGCCACCGGGACCAGGGACCTGGAGCGATTAGGGGGCCTGCGCCGGGCCATGCCGTTGACAGCAGGGCTATCGCTGGTGGCGGCGCTTTCCATGGCTGGACTGCCGCCTCTGGGGGGGTTCATCTCTAAAGAACTGTTCTTCGCCTCAACCCAGCACGCCCCGGGGATACTGGCTACCTGGGGGCCAGTACTGGCGGTGTTGGGTGGGCTGCTGTCCTTTGCCTACACGGCCAAGTTCTGGCTGGGAACGTTTGCCGGCCGCACCAGAGGGCCGCTGGACCATGAGCCCCATGAGGCTCCGAGCAGCATGTGGCTGCCGGCGCTAGTGCTGGCAGTGCTGGCGATGCCCTTGGGGCTGGTGCCTGGGGTGTTGGCGGAAACAGTGGTCGCCCCGGCAGCGGCGGTGGTGGCTGGGGTGAGGGAGGAACTCCACCTGTCCCTGTGGCACGGCCTTACCCCGGAGCTGGCTATGAGCGCTGTGGCCGTGAGCCTGGGGTTACTGCTTACCCTGGCCTGGCGCCAGGTGGTGCCGCTGCAGCAGGCGCTGGGAGCGCGCCCTTTGGTGGGCCGCTGGTATGAAACGCTCATGGCCGGGGCGCTCAATCTGGCCAAGTGGCTCACCCATCTCAGCCAGAACGGCAGCCTGGCCAGCTATGCCCGGTACAGCTTGCTGGCGCTGGGAGCTGTGGCGGCCTATGTGGTGTTCTACCGCCTGCCGCCAGTGGCTGTGCCCCGGAGCCTGCCGGCGCCGGCGCTCATGGTGGGCTTGGCGCTGGTGGGAATGGGCGGCGCCGCTACGGTGGTGCTGGCCCGGACCAGGCTGCTAGCGGTGCTGGCGCTGGGTGCCGTGGGTGCCAGCGTGTCCACCTTGTTTGTGCTGCTCTCGGCGCCTGATCTGGCGCTGACCCAGTTATTAGTGGAAGTGGTGACGCTGGTACTGTTCCTTTTGGTGTTCCGGCGGCTGCCCGAGCTGGGGAAAGTCACTGGCAGCCTGGGCGATGGCCTCTTGACCGGGCTGGTGGGGAGCGCCGTGGCGGGAGTGGTGCTGGCCTCTGGCGGGGGGGCGCTGTTTCCCAAGGTGGCAGACTACTTCGTCCAGCATAGCTGGCCTGATGGCCACGGCCGGAATATTGTCAACGTGATTCTGGTGGACTTCCGGGGCTTCGACACCCTGGGCGAGATTACTGTGCTGGCCATTGCCGCCGTTGGTGTCTTTGCGCTCCTGGCCAGGAGGGGCAAATGAGGCCCTCGCCCATTCTGCTCAGCGTCGCCCGGGTCAGCTTGCACCTGATGCTGCTGTTCGCCATCTATCTCTTCTGGCGCGGCCACAACGCGCCGGGCGGTGGGTTCATTGCTGGCCTGGTCACTGCTGGGGCGGTAGTGCTGCAGTTTGTGGCGTTTGGCCGCGAGCTAGTGCTGGGGGTGCTGCCGGGCGATCTACGCCAGCTCGCCCCCTGGGGGCTGGCGCTGGCGCTATGCACCGGCCTCGTGCCGCTCCTGTGGAGGCTCTCTTTCTTGCGCAGCGGTTATGTGACCCTCGACCTGGGGGGCTTGGGGGAATTAGATCTGGTCTCCGCTGCGCTCTTTGACCTGGGGGTGTATTTAGTGGTGGTAGGGATCACCCTGACTATTGTCGATCTCTTGGGAGGTGAGGCGGAGTGAAGCTGCTCTTGGCAGCGCTGGCCGGCGTGCTCTTTGCCTGCGGTGCCTATTTGGTGCTGCGGCGCAGTGTGCTGCGGGTGATTCTAGGCCTGGGGCTGATTTCCCATGCCGCCAATCTGGCCATTATTACCGCTGGTGCCGCTGAGGGTGGCCTGCCACCACTGGTAGGTAGCCTGGAGCCCTTCACCGACCCTTTGCCCCAGGCGCTGATCCTCACTGCCATCGTCATTAGCTTTGGCGCCACTGCTCTTATTCTGGCACTGGCAGCTGTGGCCTACCGCGCCAGCGGCACCGAGGACCCTGACCAGATGGCCAGTGAAGAGGAGCAGTGATCGTCCTCTGGCCAGTAGTCATTCCCCTGGCGG
>JACQHA010000408.1 GCA_016199255.1 Deinococcus sp. | reverse complement strand
GGCGACCAGGTGGGCCAGGTGTCCAGGCCGGGGTAGGTAGTGAGCTTCTGCAGCTTGCTGCCATCTGGGGCCATGACCCAGATATCACTATTGCCGCTCCGCGTCGACTCAAACGCGATAAGCTTCCCATCTGGCGACCAACTGGGATACTGGTCATCTCCAGGGGACCGCGTCAACTGGATAGGCTCGGCCCCAGACGGTTCCGACCACGCGACAGTCCCTAAGATAGCCCCAAAGCACAGCCCAGCGGCGACGAGAATCCCCACCAGTAACCCTCTTTTAGATCGCATATCCCAGTCCTCCGTAGTTTGAGTTAATCGGGCACCCGCTCTGGCCCCTGGTTCCGGTAGGCGTCGATGAATGCCACGATCCGGCCCTCATCGAATGCCCCGAGCTGGTCGATACGCCCCCACGCTGTCAGGACGATGGGGGCATCCAACCCAGGATAGGGTGCCAAGACCACCTTCGACCGGTAGCGCCCCACCACCTGGCGCAGCTGCTGCACCAGATCCGGGCTGGCGTCAGGCCGGTATTGCACCATGATCCCGCCGTGCTCCAGGTTGTGCACCTGCTGCTCATCGGGGATAGACGTGGTGTAGATGCCCCAGTTGGCTGGCTGGTCATAATGCCAACCAGAGGTCGGTGGCGTGGAGTTGTAGGGGGGATGGGCTTCGCCCGCTGAAACGTGCTGGGCTCCTTGCAGCGGGACGGTAAGCCCCGGGCCACCAGGGACGGTAGGGACAGTGTTGCCCTGAGACGGCCACACCAGCCGGGCCACCAGTAACAGCACTGCAGATGCACCCACGATCAACGGCCAGATGGTGCCGGTTCTCTTGCTCCCTTGCTTGGCAGGCTGGCCAGTGCGGCGGGCTGCCCGCTCGGCTGCGCGCCGCGCTTGCCGACTCAGGTACTTCTCAGCCATACCCTGTTCCTCCCTCTACCTCCGCCGCGGGCTCTAGGGTTGGGCGGTCTGCCCGGTTGACGACGAGCCCGCCCTGCCGGGCAGCTCAGTCCGACAGTATGGGCAAACTACGAAGGTGGCACCCACAGGCTTGTTGCACGTTGGGCAGCGTGAGGCTTGGACAGGCGCGGCGAAGAGCGGGCCAGTCTGTCGCGTCACAGCACGGTACAGAAGGAAACCGCCTCCAATGAGGATGGCCAACCATAGGCCTCCCCACATCAGCATGCCCAACCACATTACAGGCCCCCAGCTACCGGCGCCACACATCCACTGGAACATGGTGTTTCTCCTTTCCTAAGTCTGCGGAGACCCCCCTGAGGACTGCCTTAGGACGGGTCTACCAGTTAGATAGAGTACCGAGGAGTCTGAAAGTTCCCGCCGGGACACCCTGGTGTGGAACTTTTTCTCCCGTGCTGACTCTGTGCCAATAAGGCAGGAGAGGGGTATGGTATCTGTGTAGGAACAGTCGTAACGGTGCGGTGAGCATTCAGGAGTCGCCCCAGGCAATCCAGGCCTTCTTGCACGAGGTCGGGGTGCCAGTGGCACTGGACGTTGAGGGGACTCTGGCCCATACCTACTAGGTCCTGGGAATGACCCTGGAGACCATTCGCGCCAAGGTCAGGGCTGTACTCTAATAGCATCCCCAAGTCCTGGGAGAAGGGAGACTAGAAGGTGTGACTTTGGGAAAGAGCCAGGAAGACAACGTAACCTACCCCACGCCTGAAGGCGGGGGCTTTCCGGGAGGGAACGATGCAGAGCGGTGATGCCCAGAATCCAGGGGCCGGTTACTCAGAGAGGGTACTCCCTCAAGGCCCCATGCCCATTGAGCCAGCTCGTTGGGCAGTGCGGTGTGGGCTGACGGTTGCTCTGCGGTGCAGAGTGCCTGTGCCCAAACCCCACGGATTTTACTGCACCCGGGTTGTCTGGCGCCGCTGGCCAGACTGGGGGTGCAAACCAGGAACCCGTGCTATCAAAGATTGTGGGCGACACAGGGTCGTCCAGAGCAAGTCTAGCACAACAGGAAGGAGGGCGGCGCTCCTCCCCGTGGCTGAAGCCAGGGGTTTCCGCGCCGCATAGAGCTGATGAAGCAATCGCAGGAGATCCTTGAGATCAACCCAGGGGGCGATGGCCCTACCTCGGCGGTGCCGCCGCCCGAGATGAGCGTTCACCCTCCGGCTCGGGTCCGTTCCCGGCGCGTTCGCCTCCCTTTGACAGCCCTGGTCATGACGGGCTTCGCCCTACTATTCGCGGTCCTCCTCCCCCGGGCTGTTCGGCCTAGGATGCCGGGGGACGTGATCACCGGCACCCTACCCAGTATGTCTGGGGGGAGCATGCCAGGCATGGAGATGCCTGGTATGAGCATGCCTACGGACCCTGACCCAGTCACGCTCGATCTGGAGCGCCGGGTGGCGGCGAACCCTCAAGACCTCGAGGCTCTCCTGGCACTGGGCCATCGCTACCTTGAGCACCAGCAACCTGCCCGGGCTACCGAGACCTACCAGCGGGTCATAGACCTCGATGCCCAGAACCGAGAGGCCTGGACCCACCTGGGGCTCATCCTCTTCTGGGATGGCCGATCAGACGACGCCTTGCGGGTTCTGGACCAGGTACTCGCTGACAGCCCCGAGTATCCGGAGGCCCTATTCTTTAAAGGGGTGGTGCTCTACGAAGCCAGGCAGGACTATGCTGGGGCTGTGGCTGCCTGGGAAGCCTACTTGGCGGTGACCCCGCCAGGGCAGGACACCTCACAGGTTCGGGGACTCCTTCAGGAGGCACGGGCCAGGCTTGTCACTGTGAGGGGCGAGCGGGAAGGAACACCATGACAACCGCTATACGTGCTACTCAGGTGTCCTGGCGGCCAATGTTGTTCACGCCACGGGGCTGCCCCCGGATCAGGCGGCCAGTGTCGACGACCACGTCACGGTCTCTGGTCACTGCCAGCTCGAACCGGTCCAGCCCCCGCGGCGCCGGCCCGCTGATGTAGGTGCCATCCTTCTGGAACTTCGAGCCGTGACAGGGGCACTCAAACCGGTTGTTCACTGGCACCCACTCGAATTTACAGCCCAGGTGGGTGCAGGTGATGTAGAGCGCCAGCACTCCATCGGGCGTTGCCGTGTTGCGCAGCTGCTCCGGGAGCCGAATCAACCAGAACTGCCCAGTCTGCCGGTAGTCGCCGTACATGAGGTCCACTTCGAGCTGGTCCACCGGGCCGATGTCAAACTTGCTACCAAACTCGCCGGGTTTGAACCGCGGCCACGAAAACCACAGGCTCACCACCCCAAACTGCGCCAGGAACAGTGAGGTGCCCGCTGTCCAGGCCAGGCCAAACAGCTCCCGCCGGCTCTTGGCCCCGGTGGGGTCACTGGCCAGGTCCAGGCTGCCCGCTGTAGCCTGCACCGTGCCGTCGCCCAGCACCCGGGTCTGGCAAGATAGGCGCACCTGCTCGCCTCGGCCGGCGAGCTTCACTTTCTCCCGGAAGGTGCGCTCCGAGAGCTGGCTCGTAGGGTCCACCTCCACCCAGCACGTGCCACACAGTCCGTGGCCCCGGCAGTTCGTGAACTGGGTGACGCGGGTATACACCGGCAGCTTGTTCCGCAGCAGCACCCGGCGCAAATTAGCACCTTGGGGCACCTCGAGTTCCAGGTTCTGGGGCACGAATTTTACCTTCGGCACACCGTCACCACCCTCTCACTTTCCTTAGGGCCGCAGTGTTCCAATAGACTCGGCAATGCGGCGCCGCTCTCCCACTAGCAGGCTGCAGATCACGGCACAGTTCAGCCCGCCCACTTGCCGCCGGGTGATCAGGGTCTCCGCCCGACCGAGGCTCGTGCCAGTTGCTGGCTGCATGGCCCGCGGCAGCCAGCGAGCGTACCAGGGCACTGGCTCCTGGTACAGCACCAGCTGGCGTAGACCATCGGTATAAATCAAGTATGCCTGTCCCCGCGCTGGCACCAGCCCACCCAGGAGCCGGAAGCCAGCAGGCAGGTAGGCGGGAGGCTGGAGCGCAAAGCCAGCGGCCTGACTGGTCTCAGCAAGGCTCAGGAACTTTGCCGGTCCTTCGGCAATGGGCGCCGTGGCAGTAATGTGGCTCAGGCGAACCATGTCCTGATTGCTGACGCCATACTCTAGCTGAATGAAACCGCTGGCGGTGACCAGCTCCTCACCCTCGTCGTACTGTTCGCGGCGCAGCTCCAGGGAGGTTTCCGCATCGATCCAGCGGCGTTCGATCACCCGGTTGTTCTGCACAAACTCCAGCTGCGCCGCCGGACGGCCGGCGACGGTTTCCTCATCGGCCAGGCGGAGGTGGTAATGCTGCACCACCAGGTCCAGGTCCGTGCCGACTTGGCTCATCAGCACTTCGCGGAGGAGCGCTGGCACCGTGTCTACCCCCACCGCCCACCAGTGGCGGCCATCAGTGACCAAGCCCCGACCCCGCAGGGGTTCCGGCCGCTGGTAGTCCAGCGCGAGCAAAGGGCCAGCACGCACGTGTCTCAGGGTCATGGCGATGCCCAGCACCGGGTTGCTGCTGAGCCGAACCCCGGTGTGATCTGGGATGGCCGACAGGCTGGCGGCAAACAGGGCGACGGCAGCAGGATCAGGCGGTGGCTGAGGCACCAGCCGGGTCTCGGTGGGGATTGACAGCGACGGAGTCTGACCTAGGCTCCAGGCACCGAGGGCGATGATCACGAGCCCCAGCCCAAGCAGCAGCCGCCTCTTCATCATCGTCCACTGAGGAGTGCGCCCAGGGCGGCCTCGTTACCGGTGTAGGCGGTATAGACCAAGGTGGCCTCGGTGAGCCGGCTGGTCTGGGCGGCCATGTACTGCTGTTGCAGTGCGGTCACACCCAGCCACAACCCCACTACCAGCACGGTGGCACCGATAGCTAGCTTGGGCCACCACCCCCAACGGGCGCGCTGCCGCCGTTCCCTCATCTCTCTTAGGAAGGGCTCAACGGGTACCCGCGCCGTGGTTTTCAGGCGCTGATACCACAGGCTGATGAGCCGGTAGGCCTGCAGTGCCTCACGTTCCTCAGGGGAGCTCTCGGCCGTCTGTCGCCTATCGTAGAGCTCACTCAACCGGTCAGGATCCACGGCGCTCACCTCCAGTGCTCCAGACGAGTCCGTAAGAAATCGCGCGCCCTGGCCAGCCGAGAGCGCATGGTCCCAACAGGGATGCGCAATACGTCTGCGATCTCTTCATAGGAGAGGTTCTCCACCTCGCGCAGGACCAGTACTGCCCGCAGCGCTGGGGGCAGCTCGCACACCGCCTGGGCCAGCGCCTGCTGGAGGTAGCCCTGTTCCAGGGCTGCCACCGGATCATGGCGCCAGTCAGCCACACAGTCGGCGAGGGTCAGCCCCTGGCTGCCAGCTAGAGGCTCGTCCAGTGACTCGATGGGGAGTGTCCGCTGGCGCCGGAGCACCTTGAGACAACGAGTAGTCACCAGGCGCCGCAGCCAGGTGTGGAAGCTAGCCTCGCCACGAAAGCGTGGCAGCGCACGCTGCGCGTCCAAGAGGGCGTCCTGCACTGCATCCCACGCTGCCTCATTGGAGAGCAGCATCTCGCGAGCCAAGTGGATCATCGGCGGCACATACCTCCGAGCTAATTCCTCAAAGGCCAAGGTGTCACGCTGGCGGGCG
>JACQHA010000400.1 GCA_016199255.1 Deinococcus sp. | reverse complement strand
GTGCAGGCGGTGAAGTCAATCCCTATGCCGATCACGTCCGCCGGATGAACCCCGGTGAGCACCTGGGGCACGGCGCGCTCCAGGACCAAGAGATAGTCTGCCGGGTTCTGGAGCGCCCAGTCTGGCCCCAGCTGCACCTCGCTGCCTGGCAGCGCTCGGTCAATCACCCCATCGGGATAAGAGCAGACAGAGGTGGCCACCTCCCGGCCAGTGGCCACCTCTACCAGAAGGGCCCGGCCGGACTCAGTGCCGTAGTCAATCCCCAGCGCGTACTTCGCCATTAGATCTCCCAGATTCCCGGCCGGGGGAAAGACTGTCCCTCGATGCTCACCGCCACTGTGGGCCAGTCGGGCGTGGCGGTGATAATTTCTGGTACTTTCTCCCCGACGAGAATCGTGTCCTCGGACTTGGTGCCGGTGATGCTCGGGTTCCAGGCAAAGGCCTGGTGCAGGCCCACCACCTCCTGGCTCTGGGCGGTGGCAATGTACTCCCGGGGCAAATAGCCCGCCAGCCCTCCCTGGTGGTGCAACTGCCACTCCTCGGCATAGCCGGTCTGGGCATAGGTGGCCACTGCCCGGCGGAAAATATCCGCCACCCGGGCGCCTGGCTTGGTGGCGCTCATAAACACCGCGTCAATGGTGGCTACCGCTTTGGCCTTGTCGCGCACTTCCTGGGCCACCTTGCCCTTGTGCACCAGCCTGGTGGCAGACGCCACCAGCCCCCACCTTCTCGCGCACACGACCAGCATGGCGTAGCGCTCCATCTTCCGGTCCGTGGGCAGGGGATGGCGGCGGGTGAAGATGCGCTGGTCAGTGGCAACCAACACCACCACCGGGACGCCGCCCCGGGACCACACCGCCTGGGCCAGGAGCCCGGCAATCTGGTGCTCGCTCATTCCCGGTCGCACCCCTCGCGCCGCCTCGCCAATGGCCTCCCCAGCCAGCTTCCCCACCAGCCGGAAGCGCCCTAGCTCTTCGTCCAGCAGGCTCCAGCGCAGGCGGGCGATGTCGCCAGAGAGCTCCTGCGCCCCTTCCCAGGGCACATCACTGCCCAGTTGCAGCCCTTTAGTGAGCTCAGCCACCGCGGTACTAGCACCGTGCCAGGGAGCGGAGCGCAGCTCCCATCCCTGGGCCCCCAGCCCTTCCTCTTCTAATAACCGCTGGGCCTCAATGTTATTGGTGATGAAATAGCGCCCCTTCTGGGTAACGAGCAGCGAAGCCACTCCCCCATCGGTAGCGGTATAGATGTGGCTGCCGCCGCCGCAGCTCAGCCAGGCAAAGTTGGCGCTGCGCGCCAGTAACAGCGCCCCGAGCCCCCTGGCCTTCATAAAGTCGTTGACGCGCTTCAGCTTAGCCTCTAACTCCCCCATGTTCTCTCTCCTTACTGCCTCCTGGGACCCGAACTGATAGTAGAGGAGATAGCGACCGCCGGAGATGGTGCTCCGGCGCTTGCTGAACTGGCCCATGTCTCCTCCTACTTGATCTTTTGGACCACTACCACTTCGTCGGTGCCCAGGCTAGTGACATAGGCCGTGCCATCAGGGGTGAACGCCACCCCCCGCAGGTCAATCCCCACCTGGCGCAGCGCTCCCTTCAGCCGGTTCCCCGGCACCTCCAGGACACTCAAGGTGCCATCTCTATTAGCCACAAACAGCCTCTGGTCATCGGGCGCCAGCGCCAGCGCCATGGGGCTATACTCGGTATAACCGGTGATGCGCCCCAGGGTAATGTGCTTCGCCTGCTCCTGCTGGCTCAGGTCAATAGCCAGCACTGCATTGCCACTAGAGTCCACAGCATAGAGCCAGCGGTCATCCCTGGAAAGCACCATCTCCCCCAGCCTGGTGAGCTGGGGCAGCCCAATGGTCCTGACTACCTCGCGCGCCGCCAGATCCACAATACCGATACCGTGCGTCAGGCCGTAGGACACGTAGCCCAGTGTCCCGTCATGGGACAGCGCCAACCCCCGGGGCCTTTCCCCTACATTGATGGTGCCCGTCACCGCTTGCGCCGCCAGGTCAACGACACTGATGTTGTTTGACACAGTGTTGACGGTGTACAAGGTCTGGCCATCTGGGCTCATGACCAGGATCAGGGGCAGGGTCCCCACCAGGATGCGTCCCGTCACCTGGGCCGTCACTGGGTCCACCATGCTCACTGTGCTGGTGGTACTGCCATCTGAGACAGGAACTGTGCCTGCCACGTACACGAGGCCAGTCGGACCTACCACTACCCCGCTCAAGCG
>JACQHA010000399.1 GCA_016199255.1 Deinococcus sp. | reverse complement strand
GTCGCCGGCGAAGGCGAAGAGCATCAGCAAAATGCTGGGGTCAGCCTATACAGTCAAGGCCTCAGTGGGGCACGTGCGGGACCTGCCAGAGCACAGCCTGGGGGTGGACATTACCCACGACTTTGCCCCGGAGTACGTGGTGCTGAAAGAGAAGAAAGACGTGCTGGCGGAATTGGCCCGGGCTGCCCAAAGCGCCGACCAGGTGATTGTGGCCACTGACCCGGACCGGGAAGGGGAGGCCATTGGCTGGCACCTGGCCAAGGCCCTGGAGCTGGACCCCGACGAGCCCATCCGGGTCACGTTCAATGAGATCACCCGGGAGGTAGTGCGGGAGTCGATCAAGCGGCCCCGGCCCATTGACCAGCACTTGGTGGACGCCCAGCAGGCACGCCGGGTGCTGGACCGGCTGGTGGGTTACCAGCTCAGCCCCCTGCTCTCGGGCAAGTTCCAGCGCCGCTCCCTGTCTGCCGGGCGGGTGCAGTCGGTGGCGCTGCGCTTGGTGGTGGAGCGGGAGCGGGCCATTACGAGCTTTGTGCCCCAGGAGTACTGGACCATCGAGGCCCAGCTGGCCACAACTGCCGGCGAGGCCTTCTGGGCGCTGCTATACCGCATTGATGGCCAGAAGGCCGAGATCAGTAACCGGGAGCAGGCCGAGGCGCTTTTGGCGCGCTCCCAGGGGCACAAGTACCGGGTGCGCCACATCGAGCAGAAAGAGCGCCGCCGCACCCCAGCGCCGCCTTTTACCACCAGCACTTTGCAGCAGGTAGCTGCCGGCCGGCTGGGCCTGTCGGCCTCCAAAACCATGTCGCTGGCGCAGCGCCTGTATGAAGGGGTGGAGGTGGGCGAAGGGGGGCCAGTGGGCCTCATTACCTACATGCGCACTGACTCGGTGCGCCTGAGCGAAGAGGCGATTAAGGACGCCCGGGGCTATATTGCCAGCCTGGGGGCGAGTTATCTACCGGAAAAGTCCAATTACTACCGGGGGCGTAAGGGCAACCAGGACGCTCACGAGGCCATCCGCCCCACGCTGGCTTCCCGCACCCCGGAGGCAGTGCGCAAGTTCTTGACCGCAGAGCAGGCCAAGCTCTATGACCTGATCTGGCGGCGCTTTGTGGCGTCGCAAATGGCGCCGGCGCTTTACCACCAGACGGTGGTGACGGTGGATTCCGACGGGCTGGAGTGGCGCTCCAGCGGCTCGTTGCTGCTGTTTGAGGGCTGGCTGAAGATTTACCCAAGCTCTGACGACGAGGACGAGGCGCTGGGCACCTTTCCTCCCCTCGTGGCCGGCCAGAACTTAGAACTGCGCCAGCTGAAGCCGGAGCAGCACTTTACCAAGCCGGAGCCGCGCTACACCGAGGGCACCTTGGTGAAGGCCTTGGAAGAGGCGGGCATTGGCCGGCCCTCGACCTACGCCGCCATTATTGAAACCCTGTTCAGGCGCAAGTACGCAGTCAAAGAGGGCAAGATCTTAAAGCCCACCGCCCTGGGAGAGGAGATCACCGACTTTTTGGTGCAGGGCTTCCCGGCAGTGCTGGACTACCAGTTCACCGCCGACATGGAGGACAAGCTGGACTCCATTGAGGAAGGCAACGTGCCCTGGTCAACTATTGTGCGCCAGTTCTACGATCCTTTCACTGCCGCATTGGACCAGGTGCCCCGGGAGCGGTGCGAAGTGTGTGGCGCTCCTCTGGAGGTCAAGGTGAGCCGCTTTGGCCAGTTCCTGGGCTGTACCCGCTACCCAGAGTGCAAGTTCACTAGGCCCCTACCCCGGGCAGCGGTGCCGCCGAAGCCTTCTGAGGAAACCTGCCAGAAGTGCGGCCAGCCCATGGTGATCCGGGAAGGGCGCTTCGGGCCGTTCCTGTCATGTAGCACCTACCCCAAGTGCGATTTCACCAAGCCCTTGCCGCAGCAGCATACTGGCGTCACCTGCCCGGTGTGCCGCACTGGGGAGATCGTGCAAAAGCGCAGCCGCCGGGGCCGCACCTTTTACAGCTGCAACCGCTACCCCGATTGCCGCTTCTCCATGTGGCACCAGCCGCTCAAGGAGCACTGTGAGCGCTGCGG
>JACQHA010000387.1 GCA_016199255.1 Deinococcus sp. | reverse complement strand
GTTACGCGATGAGGAATATTTACGCTTGAAGATACTCACCTGTATGCTGCCGGAGCTCTAAGAGGGGATAATTACCTCCATAAGGGGATATTTTTACCCACTCACTTACGCGAAGAGCCAGAATTTGCTTGGCTCGCTCCCGCGCCCGCTGGTACTCCTCTTCCGTCGCCGACAGACCCGACTGCGGGTTGACGTAGCCGTAGCGGCGGCCGAAGATCCCCACATAGATGTCGCTGGAGTCTAACTCTTTGAAGAGGGCCTGGCGCGGCGGCTCGGGGTCGGCGGGGAACTGCTCAGCCAGAACGGGACGTACAGCAAACCCAGCGTTTAACAGCATGTGGACGGCCTCGCGCACCGCCTGGCGCTCGCGTTCATAACCCTGCATAACTGATTAAGAACTCTTTTGTCTCGTGCGCAACTCCTGCTCAGCCTGGAGCCAGTCAGCTACCGGATCGCCAGGGGCCCCACTGCGAGCGAGGTAGATCTCATAGGCACGCAGCCGGATCGCCTCCTCCGCTACCTCCACCTGGGCCTTGGACTCGATAGCACGCGGCGACTTCTGTGTGCCGGGATTCTCCCTGCCCTTCGTGTGCTTACTCTTCGCCTGCCTCGGCATCTTGAATTCCTCGCCCGCCCTCCTACTCCACCACCAGCCTGCCGCGGAGCATCCCCATCTGGCAGGTGAACTCGTATTCGCCAGGCCTCTCGGGCAAAAACTCAATTGGCACCATCTCGCCTTCCGGGAGCCTGGCGCTCTTGCCAAAGTCGCTGAAAATCACCATCTCCGAGCAGGCTGCGGATTCCTCCCGGCGAAACTTCAGCCGGACCGGCCTCCCGTGCTGCACCACGATCAGATCCGGGGCGTAACCACCCTTGACCAGCACCATGGCCTCCTGGTAACCACTGAGGGCATGATATTCCTGTTGATACCACTGTGGCACGACTAAGTACACCGGCTCCCGCCAGACCCGGGCTTCAGCAGCGGTGATCTCACGGAATACCTCGCTCTCACAGGGGCGTACCTCGCCAAAGATCATCCTGTAGGTCGCGTAGCAGTTGTGCTGCTTGCTCTGCCTAGACAGCACAGTCTGGAGATGGTCGGGCGTGGTGGGAAGCTGGTACACCCGGCCGCAGTGCTGGCACTGGACGAAGCGATCCGCGGTCATGGCCGGGCCTCGCTGGCCGCCTCGCCCTGACGTGTGTCGGCGAGCTGGAGGTATTCGTCCACAGTGAGCGGCTGAGTGCGACTCATGCGCCTTTGGAACAGTGGACACTGCTGATACGCAGCAGTGGGGCAGTAGCTGCGTATCTCGCAGATGCTAGGCAGCATGTCGCCAAGCACCGCACGACACCGCAGGACACCCTCTGGGAACCCTTGCAGAAATGGACAGATCCTCATTTATCACCCCCGTCTGGGCCTGCCGCAGACAGTTCCTGCTCCATTGCCGCCATCTCAGAACAGAGCACTGCTTGGTTAGCTGACTAGTAGGCCTGACCAGATCCCCCCCGTGGGGGGTATGGCATAAACCCTATCTGAGGCAGCTGAGCAAGTTGTCCCCCTAACACTACAGAGTCGGGATTCTGGAAAAAGTTCCCCTGTCCCAGCAGGGAGCGATCGCACACTCAGTGTGGCGCCCCCTGATGGGGGAGTGGAGGCCACCGCACTCTCACCGACTTGGAATCCGTGGGAACTTTTTCGTTCGACGGCACTCTGTTCTCTTGAGGTGATCTATGGAGACAGGTGTGTGGCAACGGCGTGGTTCGTGGTTCTACGTGGTTGGAGGTGCGCTGCTCACCTTGGGTGTGCTAGGTGTGGGGATGGCGCTGGCCAATATCCTCGGGGTGAGGGTCCTGCTCGGCACCGCATCTGCCCAACAGGGCGTGGAGGCCAGGTCGGCAGCAGCCCAGACCCGCCCAACTGGGATAGTGCAGGAGTTCTCCCTGACTGCTGGTGAGACCCAGTGGCAGATTGCGCCTGGTGTGGTGACGACCGCCTGGGCCTACAACGGCACCGTCCCAGGCCCAGAGTTGCGGGTCCAGGAAGGGGATACGGTGCGGGTGACGTTCACCAACAATCTGCCGGCACCGACGACCATCCACTGGCACGGGGTG
>JACQHA010000394.1 GCA_016199255.1 Deinococcus sp. | reverse complement strand
CACTAGCGCTGTCCAGGTGTTGAGTAGCGAGAGCTGTTTGGCGATGACGAACAAGGGTATGAGTACCGTAAACGCTGGCAGCATCACTAGTACCAAGAGCCCCAGGAGCAATGGCCCCTTCTTCGGTAATTCCAGCCGGGCAAAGGCGTAGCCCGCTGGGGTGCCGGCTATCAAGGAAAGCACTGTGGTGAACAGGGCCACGATCACGCTATTGCGCAGCGCCAGGGTGAAATTGGAGAACAACCCCTGGTTAGCGGTGAAGAGCCGGATGTAGTTTTCCAGCGTGGGCCTGCTAGGCATTAGGTGGGGCGGCGTGCTAAGCAGCTCAGACTGGTACTGGAGGCTGGAGGAAACCAGCCACAGGAAAGGAAACAGGGTAAACGCCCCCATAATGATCAGTCCGGGAAAAAGCCAGTGGGGGCTCATGAGCAGCGGGTGGGTTCTCACAGCTCCTCTCCAGACAGCTCGAACTTGGCCCCCAGCGCCTTAATATAGGCTACGCTGAGTGCCAGAATCACCAGGGTCACCAACCAGCTCAGCGCCGAGCCATAGCCAATATGGAAATAGCGGAATGCCTCGCGGTAGGTGACCAGGGAGATGACTAGGGTAGCGTTTCCCGGCCCGCCGTTGGTAAGGGTGTAGATCAGATCAAAGACTTTAAACGCCGCCACCGTGCGCAGCACGATGGCAATCAAAATGGCAGGTTTCAGGAGCGGGAAGACCACGTACCAAAACTTCTGCCAGTTCGTGGCGCCGTCCACTTCAGCAGCCTCATAGAAAGAGTCAGGAATGGGCTGTAGCCCGGCTAGAAGCAAGAGAGTCATGAACGGCGTCAGCTTCCACACGTCGGCCAAAATGATGGCCGGCATGGCCCAGTTAGGGTCCGAGAGCCAGGCGAAGTACTCGTCAATGATCCCCAGTCGGTAGAGGACTGCGTTCAGCATGCCGTACTGGGGATGGAGGATCCAGCGCCACATGAGCGCGTTGGTCAAGGTGAGCATAGCCCAGGGCACCAGCACTGTAGCCCGAGCATAATGCCGGCCTCGGAAGCGCTCATTGAGCAGCACGGCGCACAAAAGGCCCAACCCTAGCTCCAGTACCACCGACACCACGGTGAAGTACACCGTGCGGCTGAACGACACCCAGATGTCTGGGCTGGACAGGGCCTTGACATAGTTGTCGAGCCACACCAGCGGCCGCCCCTGCCAGGGCTTGATGAGGTTGATGCTGTGCAGCGAGAGCCAGAGTGAATTAATGGCGGGGTAGAGAAACACCGCTGCCATGATTAAGAGGGAGGGGAGGATCATGACCAGTGCCAGGCCCCGGGAGGATAGTTCAGCAGAGCGCCGCCGCGCCACTGCTCTTCCCTGCACCAGGGTCCGCACTGCCATGAGTTCCTCCCCGCCCTAGATGACGCTACAGTGCAGCAATGCGCTGGGTGGCGTCATCCAGCGCCTGCTGCGGTGTCTTCTGGCCCAGCAGGGCGCTGTGCAGCTCCTCCCGGATCACGTCAGCTACTTCGATGTAGTTCACCAGCTTGGGCCGCGGGTGGGCATAGGTGAACTGTTCGCCGTACAGGCTGAACTGGGGCAACACGGCCGCCAGTTCAGGGTCGTTGTACAGTCGGTCGTAGATAGGGAAGAAACCGCCCCAGATGAATCCCTGCCGCTGGAGATCCTCGCTCAGAATGAAATTCAGGAACTCCAGCGCCTCAGCCTGGTGGGTAGAGTTGGCCATAATCGCCAACCCCTCAGGGCCCAGCACTGTGCTGGAGACAATGGGCGGCTGGGCAGGAATCAGCGAGCGCCTGAGCTGGCCCACAATCTTGGACTTGTCTGGGTTGTCCGCATCCGCCGCTGCGGGGAGGCCTTCCCAGTTAATCTCCATCGCTGCCTTCCCAGCCAGGAAGGTGTTGGACACCTCATCCTCGTGGTTGCTGAGCGACGCCGGGTCGATGGAGCCAGAGTTCACCATATCCACCATCCACTGCAGTGCCTGTACGCCGCCGGACTGGGTGAACTGGGGCTGGCCATCGTCGGTGAACAGCGGGACATCGGAGACAGCATAGGCCAGGAGCACCCAGTCCACCACCAGGGCTTCGTCCTGGACCCAAGACCAGCTGCTGCCGTACACCTTGTTATCACCCTCGCCGTGGGTCAGAGCGATACTGTACTGCATCAGCTCGTCCAGGGTCTGGGGCGGGCGGGTGAACCCTGCGGCCTCCAGCATCCCCTGGTTGTAGTAGAAGTGCTTGGCACTGTTGAAGAACGGCACTCCCCAGATCCGGCCCTGATACTCCACCGAGTCAATAGACGCCTGGGCTACCCCACGCTCCCGCAGATCTGGGAACTGCTCAGTGACGTCCACTAGCCAGCCAGCGGCGGCGAACGCCGGGGTCCAGATCACATCTACGTCGGCTACATCAAAGGTGGCAACGCCGGATACCGCGGCGGTGGCTATAGCATCGAAGCGATTGGCGTAGGCGATCACCTGGGTATTGACCTTGATGCCGCTCTGCTGCTCGAACTGGTCAAACAGCGGGCGGTAGACGTTTTCCAGGCCGGTGCCGCCCATGACCGTGATCTCCCGCGGCTGCGCGTAGCCAAGGGTGCCGAGAATACCGACTACCGCAGCCAGAAAGCCAATAAAGCGTACAATTGTTCTGCACATGAGCTGTAACCTCCTCTGGGATCAGATTCACCAGAATTCACCTTCAGGTTGCTGCCTACCTCCTCTCTGGTGCCCTGGGGTGCCGCTGATGACGCTCGACAACTGGATTATAGGCACTCTGGCACAGGCAGGCAATGCTCCTAGTCCAGGGTGATGCGGGCGAAGGCCTCGGCCAGCTGGGGCTTGCCGTCTTTGCCGTCGGTAGTGTGCCAGCGGCGCAGCATGGCTTCTAGCCCAGCGGGATTCTTGATTTGGCTTTGGTGCGCTAAGAGGGCAGCAATCTTCTTGGCCAGTACTGGCTCAATGTCTATCCAGGTGTCCGGCCGCACTGGGAGGGTGAGAAACACCTCCCGCACTTTATGCGGCTCTAGCCCCTCAGCTAGCAGCTCTGGCCGGTTCAGGTGGTCTCGGGCCATGGGGTAGATGGCGTCTAGCGCCGCTTCCCCAATGGCCCGGTGGTCGGAGTGGTTTACAAAGTCAGAACCGTACATCTTGGTGGGGTCAATGGTGATGACGATGTCGGGCCGGTATTTCCTGATGACCCGGGCGAGGTCGCGTTTCAGCTCCAGGGTAGGCGCTAGCTCCCCGTCGCGGTAATCGAGGAACACTACTTCTTTAACGCCCAGCACTTTAGCAGCGGCGCGCTGCTCTGCCTCGCGCATACTGATGAGACGGGCGGTGGTCATCTTGGGGTCCTCACTGCCCTTGTCGCCTCTGGTGGCAATGACGTACACCACCTCACTGCCCTCCTGGACCCAGCGGGCAATGGTGCCACCTGCCTGAAACTCCGCGTCATCTGGGTGAGCCGCGATGACCATGACTTTCCTGGCCTTTTTCGCCATGCCTCCTCCTTAAGTAGTTGCTTCAGTCTGACTCGCTGGCGGAACGACTTGTACCCCCAAGCTGGTGCCGGCGTAGAGGGTCTCTCCAGCGAAGGTCAGTGCCGTCACCTGTCCCTCCAGCCTAGCGATGGTGGTCCAGTGATAACCGTCGGTGGTCTGATACACTGCCCCGCTGCTAGATCCAGCGTAGAGCTTTCCCTGGTGGGAGAGTAGAACGTTCACCCGTGGGTCGGACAAGGTCTGCACCCAGCTGCCATCTGCTAAGACGAACACGCCGGCGCCAAACGCCGCCCCAGCCACCGACCCGTCAGGGGAGGGGGCCAGGTCCAGAACCAGGGTACTCTGGGGCAACCCCAGATTGCTGCTGATCCAGTGTTCGCCCCCATCGCGTGAGATGAAGATGCCACCGAAGCCGCCAGCATAGAGGGTTCCATCAGCTTCCAGGAGCGCGTAGATTCGCGGTGCCGCTGGCAGGCCGCTCTCGGATAGCACCCAATGCTGCCCACCGTCGCTACTGGCAAACAGCCCGTCACTGGTGCCAGCGTAGAGCTGCTGTGCGGTGAATAAGATAGCTTGTACCCGGTGGCTCTCCAGCGCTCCGGTGAGGTCGCAGTACAGCAGCCGACCGCTCTCTAGCCCTGCTTGAGATGGGGTCCAGGTCAGGCCGCCGTCGGCGCTAGCAAACAATCCATCTTCGGTGCCAGCTAGCACGCGCTGCGGGTCGCTTGGGTCCAAGGCCAGGACATTCACGTACTCCCCGGCGCCAGGAAACCGTGCGATGGGCTCCCAGTTAGCGCCGCCATCGGTGCTTCGCCAGATCCCTGCTGCCTCAGTAGCAGCCAGCAGCGTTGGCTGGTCGCCAGGGAGCAGCTGCAGGTCGTTGACAAACACCTCTAGCGGTGCGCTGGCGGTCGCCAGGGTCAGCGTTAGCAGAACAGCGAGGTATCTCACCGCCCTCCAATACCAGTGAGCGTGACACCGCGCACAAAGTACTTCTGGCCAAAGACGTACATCACCAGCACCGGCAGGAGCGAGATCACTGAGCCAGCCATGAGCAGCGTCCAGGCAGTATTGTACTGCCCCTGCAGCGCCCGCAAGCCCACCGTGAGCGTGCTCATCTCCACCTGGTAGGTCATGATCAGCGGCCACAGGAAGTTATTCCACTGGCCCAGGAACGTGAAGATAGCCAGTGCTACCAGGGCCGGTTTCGACAGCGGGAGGATGATCCGCCAGAGGATATGTAGATAAGAGCAGCCGTCGATGCGCGCCGCGTCTTCCAGCTCCTGAGGGATGGTAAGGAAGAACTGGCGCAATAGGAACGTGCCAAAGGCGCTGAAGGCCTGGGGGACAATCAGCCCCTGGTAAGTGTCCACCCAGCCCAGGAGCCGCATGAGAATGAAGTTGGGGATGATAGTCACCTGATTGGGAATCATCAGCGTCCCCAGATAGACGAGGAACAGCAGGTCTCGCCCCGGGAAGCGCAGGCGGGCGAAGGCATACGCCGCTAGGGAGCAGGTGATGAGCTGCAGCAGGGTGACGCAGGACGCGACAATAGCGCTGTTGAGAAAGAACCGGCCGAAAGGCATCACCCTAAATGCCCGGAGGTAGTTATCTAAGATGGCCGGATCGGGAACCCAGCTGGGTGGAATCTGGAACACCGCGCCAGGCTTCTTCAGCGAGGTAGATATCATCCATAGAAACGGCACCACCATAGTGAAGGCAGCGGCGGCCAGTACTAGGTGGGTCAAAGTGACGTTGGCCACAGTCCACCCTGAAATACGGCGGTTCATTCGTAATGCACCCACGCTCTCTGGTAGCGGAATTGCAGGATTGTCACCCCGAATACCAGGGCAAACAGCACCCAGGCAATGGCCGAGGCATAGCCCATGCGGAACCACTCGAAGGCATTGCGGTAAATGTAAAACACCATAGTGTTGGTGGCGTCTGCCGGGCCGCCGCCGGTCAT
>JACQHA010000393.1 GCA_016199255.1 Deinococcus sp. | reverse complement strand
GCCCTGGTTTCTCCCGATCTGTTGAAACGGTTAGACAAGTTGGGTCAGAAAAGCCTCAGTCCGCGAAGCGGGGCTTTCTTGGTGGGTGCCCATTACCATGGGAAGATCAACGGCCACGTGGCTGATTTTCAGGCCGATTTCGAGTTGTACAGCTTTAGTGAGCAAGCTTCCTTGGTTGTTCCCTTGGGGGGAGTCGATCTCCAGGAGGGGGCCAAACTGGGAGAAACGCCGGTTTATCCCGTGCCTTTGGCCAACCCGCAAACTGGTTATTCCTTGGTCGTTCCCGGCAAAGGCTTGCAGCGGCTCAGCCTATCCTTTCGCGTTCGTTTGTCCTCCGACCAGCCAGAGTTGCGGTTCAGCATTCCGCGCCTGGCCAAAAGCCTGCTGGACTTGGACCTGCCCTCTGCTTACCAGGTGCCCAAGGTAGTCCAAGCCCTGGGGCCGCAAAAACTAACCCTTGCACAACCAGGGCAGCAGGCGCACTTGCAGGCACACCTGGGTCGGGAAAACACTATCCATGTGCGCTGGCACACCGAACAGCCGGAGTCAGCCTCAGTCAACCCGCTAGTCCGCGAAGCATACTTCTGGGACCTCCGCCCGCCTGTGGTGGGATTGTCAGCCTTTTATCAATACACCGTTACCAGAGGTTCTCAAGGACCAGTGGCCATCGCGTTACCCGAAGCGTTGGAAGTGCGCTCGGTGGAAGTGGTCCGGCTCGATGAAAGTACGCCGCCCCGCCTGCGCCAATGGCGCGTGGTGGGCAAGGGACTCGCTCGACAATTAAAGATCGACTTTGAGGACAGCGGTCCGGGGCGTTTTCAGATCAACCTCTTCCTGGTGCCGCGGCTGTTTTTAGGAGCCGACAACTGGCATTTGCCTTTGCCCATGCCCGTCAAAGCCAAGGTAAGTGAAGGTTTCTTGGCTTACCGCCTGGAAGGGATGGAAGCGCTGGATAAGTGGCAAAACGCGGCTATCAGCAATTTGGCTCCCGATGATTTCGTCCGGATTTGGCGTATGGCAGGCATGCGGGACACCGGGGCCCTTTCCGCCGCCTATCTTTTCCGCCGCACTGCCAGCCGTTCAGGCCTGGTTTTGGCCATTACCGTTCCCAAGCCGCTGCTGCGCCAGGAGCTGACCTGGACCGTCGGGCCGGAAGGGGCCGATTGCCGAGCCATGTGGCAGCTAAGTGCCGCCCAGGAACAATTGCTGTTGCTGGAAGCCGATGTGCCCAAGGGAATAACCTTGGCCACCGTCAAAGGCCCGGACGTGCTGCGTTGGACGCGCTCGGGCTCCCAGTTGCAAATATGGCTGAAGCAGCCCTGCAAAGAAACGGTCGTGGAATGGACGGGTTGGCTTCCCCATGCGCAAAAAACCGGACCGGGGAAAGAAGGCCTCTTCGCCTTGCCTCATCCGCGAATGCCAGCTGCCAAGGTGGGCCCCGTCCGGCTCCAGGTTGTTGCGGCTCCCGGCTGGGAAATCATGGCGGAACGCTTACAGAACTTGCAAGAAGATCTCACAGCGCCAACCCCTGGAGGAGGGATGGCTCTTCTCGCGGCTGAGGGAGTTTATGGCGGCAGTTTCCGCATTCGGGGCCAGACCTCGACGCCGGAAATCCATCAGCTCACTTGCCTGGAAAGACAGCAGGGCCAACTGGTGTTGTCCGCTTTTTTGGATTTGCGGCTTTTCCAGGGAAAACCCCAGGCGCTAACGGTGCAACTGCGGCACTGGCCCGGCAAGGAAGCCAAACTGGAAGGCCCAACCGGAGTGCAGATTAGCCACCTGGGCCAACAACGAGGGCAGCACTTGTGGGTCGTGAAGCTGCCTGCCAGCTTGCCGCGCCATGGCAGCCTGCAGCTGACCGCCCGCACCGGCTGGCCCGATACGACTGGCCGGCCAGTCCCCACCGTTACCGTGCAGGGAGCCACTCTTAAGGAGAACTGGTTTGCCTTTCTGGGGCCGCAATTGCAGCTGAAAGAAAGTGCAAGGACGCGCCCGACACCAGTGCCTGTCAAGGAGTTGGCGCGCTGGTCCCGCCAGGCCCAGCGGATTGCCGAGGGGGGAACCCTTTGGCGTTTTTCGCCCGACCAGGATGATTGGCACTTTGTGGCCAACCCATCTAGCCCTGGCGCCGCTCCGGTGGACATCCTGCTGGCCCAGCAGCAAGCCAGCGTCGGACACCAGCAACACTGGCTGCACCAGGGAACTTACTTGCTCTGGGCCCGCGCTGCTACCGATGTCCGAGTGGTTTTACCTGCCGGCGCCCACCTGGTGAGTGCCAGCTTGGACGACCAACCGCTCGTGGCCCGGCAAAGCCAACCGGGCCATATCATGTTGCCTTTGAACGAAGTGGGGCGCGTGAGCCGACTCCGGTTAAGCTGGGCCTTTCCCAAGACCAAAGAAACCGTGGAGAATCCCATCCTTTCTTCCCCCTCCTTCGAGGGCCTAACACCCCGGCCGGTGGTGGGGACCTTGTGGCTTCCCCCTGGTTATGAAGCGGCTGGATCTCTGCTGCCCCCTCTTGGCCTGGCCCATCTGTACCTGCAACGAGCCTGGGCACAAGTGAAACTGACCGATCTTCTTCTGGCCAAT
>JACQHA010000384.1 GCA_016199255.1 Deinococcus sp. | reverse complement strand
CTGCTGCTGGAGCGGCGGGAGCGCAGCCTGGTCAGCTTTTACTATCCAGCGGTGGACGACATCACCCACAAGTTCGGCCCAGGCTCCAGCCAGCTCCAGTTCCAGCTAGAGCACCTGGACCAGGGCCTGGTCTGGCTGGCCCAGCAGCTAGAGAAGTCGGTACGCCGCCACACTCTCTTAGCGCTAGCATCGGACCACGGGCAGTGCGCTTTTGACCCCCGGCGCACTATCACCCTCACCCCAGAGCGCCGGCGCTGCTACGAGCAGGCAGGCATCTTTGCCCTGGGTTTCTCCGGCCGGGTGGTACATGTTTACTGCGCCCCAGAGCACAGTGCCCTGGCGCGCTCCCTCTTGGCCGAAGATGTGGGCGACATTGGCTCGATCCTCTCTAGCGAAGAAGCAGCCGAGCTGGCGGGAGGCGCCGGCCAGGTACATCCCGACTTCCGGCAGCGCATGGGAGAGCTGGTGGTGGTGCTGCACCCAGGCGGCCGCTTTAAGCTCATCAAAGAAGAGAAGGACCCGGCCCATGCTCCAGCCAGCCCCTACTTCGACTTCTACACCTCCAACCACGGTTCCCTCACTGCCAGCGAACTGCTAGTCCCCACCTTGTTCGCCACATTACAGGACCTGTGGGAGGCGGCGAAGTAGGGCGCTCTTATATTTCTTACCCATGCTGGGGCCACGCCTGCTAAGGTGTCCCAGGAAGAACTTGGTATACCAAAGGAGGATTGGTAATGCGAAAAATCTCAGTGCTTATTTTGGTTCTGGCGGTCGCACCTTTCCTGCTGCCGTCCAGTGGTAGCGTTGCCCAGTCTGGTACCACCAGCTTCATGGCAGTACTGAACACTGCTCAGGAAGTGCCGACCCCTACTGTGACTGGCAACCCCAGTGGCACCGCCTCAGTGGTGTTTGACGGCACCAACGTGAATTTCTACCTCACCGTCACCGACCTCAGTGGCCCCATCGCCGCCGCCCACTTCCACAATGCCCCAGCGGGCACGGCAGGGGGAGTGGTCCATACCATTCCATTCTTTAACGGCAACAGCACCTTCGGCACCTGGACCCCCAGTGACGCCGAGCCCCTCACCCCGGAGCTAGTGGCTGCCCTCCTGGCTGGCAACCTCTACGTCAACATCCACACCGCCCAGAACCCGGCTGGCGAAATCCGTGGACAGGTCACCGCCAACTAGCAAACAGCTGGCGACTGAGGGCGGGCTTTCCTAGCAGAAGGCCCGCCCTCGGCCCTTACTAGGAGACCAGAATGCAAGGCACCAAGCTGGCTAGCAGGCAGTGGCTCCAGGGACTGGTGGTGCTGGTGCTCATAGCCCTCACCGGGTGCAGGCAGAAGCCGGCTACCTCCACCACGCCTGCCGCCGTCCCAAGCACGGCCAGCACAGCGCAGACCCGCACTCCCCAGACCTATGAAGTGAAAATGGCCATCCACCGCAGCGATCAGGGCTTAATCTTTGCATTTGAGCCGGACCGGCTGCAGATTGCCCCTGGTGACACGGTGCGCTGGGTGATTGACTCTGGGGTACACAGCAGCACGGCGTATCACCCCGACAATGGCAGATTCCTGCGCATCCCCCCAGGTGCCGCCTCCTGGGATTCAGGGAATTTGCTGAATCCAGGCAATGCTTTCGAACATGTCTTCCAGGTGGAGGGCGTGTACGACTATATGTGCACCGCCCATGAGTTTGAGGGGATGCTGGGCGCCATGGTGGTAGGGCGGGCGCTGGACGGCCCAGGCCTGAGTCCACTCTCCAGCGATGTCCACCTGCCGGACAAGGCAGTGGCCAAGTTTGACGAGCTGACTGCCTGGGCTAAGGGGCTGGGACGGTAATACCACACTTGAACTTCTTCCCCACTTCCCGCCTCTAAGGGGCGAAATGGAGGTAGCTATGAATCAGCGCCCATATACCTGGCGGAGAGGCCTTAGCCAGGTTGCGCTCATGTTGCTGGCGACGCTCCTCTTCAGTACCATCTCGGCCCTAGCCCAGGAGGCGACCCCACCATCCCAGCCTACACCAGCAGCAGCCGTGACCCAGGAGCAACTAGAAGAGCTCCAGGCTCAGGTAGAGGCGCTATCGCTCTTGGCCAAGCTGGAGCTAGAAGAACTAGAGCGGCTGCACTCTTTAAGAGCCCTGGTGGCTCAGCAGCTGGAGGTGCAGAGCCTGATGCGCCAGGTGCACCTGGAGTTCCTGAGCGCCGTGCGCCAGGAGCTGCTGCGCCTCGACCCTAGCTATCTGCGCCTCAAGGAGCTGGAGCAGCAGCACCAAGAGCGGCTGGTAGCATTGCAGGAGCAGCTCCAGCGGGGCCGCCACGCCATCCGCGAGCTGCTGGGCCCAGGCTTTAACGTACTCCTGGACATAGCCGCCGAGCAGGTCAGCCGTGAGAATCCTGAACTGGCTGAGGGGCTGCACCAGGCCATCAGCCCAGAGCAGCTGGAGGAGATTGTGCACGTGCTGGCCCGGCAGGGCATCAATCCTGACCTGGTGATTGATGTGCTGCGGCGCGGCCAGTTCATGCGCCAGGAGGAGTTCCGGGCTAAACTGGAGGAAGCAGCGGTGAACCTGCTCTTGTCGCCCCGAGTAGTGGAGGCTATAGATGCCAAGATCGCTACCGCTAGCCAGTGACCTGCCCCTGACCATGTCCCTGACCCAGTGCTCCGATGAGCAGCTGGTGTACCTGGCCAGAAGCGGTACCAGCGATGCCTTTGATGAGTTAGTGCGGCGCTATGGTGGTCAAGTGCTGGCCCTGGCCCAGCGCCTGGTGGGCCAGGCTAGCGCCTGGGATGTGGCGCAGGAGGCCTTTCTGGCGGCCTACCGGGGGCTGGGGAGCTTTAGGGGGCACTCTGCTCTGGGCACCTGGCTGTACCGCATCACCCTGCGCACCGCCTACGGCGCCGCCCGGCGCTCCCGGCCGCCGCTCGCTAGCCAGGAACCCTCCCCGGTCCAGCCGCCGCCTGAGGTGGCCCAGGGCAGGGAGATGGGCCGGGCCCTGGAGCAGGCCCTGGGGGCGCTGGCCTGGCCACAGCGCGCGGTGCTGGTGCTGCGCGCCACTGGCGGGCTGAGTTATAGCCAGATCGCCCAGGTGCTAGGTTGCCAGGTGGGCACGGTGCGCTCCCGGCTTTTCTATGCCCGGGAGCAGCTGCGGCGCCAGTTGGCGCTCTTGGGCTACAGCGATGATGACCTGTCCTTCTAGGCTAGAACTCTCGGCCTATATTGACGGCGAGCTAGACCAAGGGGCGCTGGCGGCTCACCTGACCGCCTGTCAGCACTGCCAGCGCATAATCGTCACCTATCAGGCGCTGGACGCGCTCTTGGCTCCCCCTGGCTCCACCTCTAGTGGCTTGGCCGCGGCAGTGCGGCAGCGCGCTGGCCGGCAGCGGCGCCGGGTGCTGGCGGCGCTGGCCGGGGCAGCGCTTATAGGGCTGCTAGCCTGGCCGCTGGCCAGCAGAGCCCTGGCTGCTCACTTCTTCCAGCGCAGCCTGGCGGCGGCGCAGACCATCACCTTCCGCGCCACGGAACAAGTGGAGGTTCCCTATTTGGACCTCAGGCCCCTGACCCAAGAGGTGGGGTCCCTGAGAGATGAGCTGGCTTTGCCAGCAGAGCTGGCCCTGCGCAACTACCGCTTTGCCCTCAGCGGTATCTCCTGGACCGCCGGCCGGCTGGCTTGGGTCATCACCGCCCGTCCCCGCCATGCCCGGAGTCCCTGGTACCGGCTCTGGCTGGACGTGGCCACTGGCCTGCGGCTGGCCAGCGAGACCTTTGCCGCCGACGGCGCCCTGAGCGAGCGCCGCTCCCTCTTGGCCTTCAGCCAGCTGCCCCAGCCGGGGCCAGCGCTCCAGCTGGACTGGCTCAGCGGCCCGGCACTGCCGCCGCCAGTGCTGCCTTCCTACCTGCCTCCGGGCTATGAGCTTTTGGAAACCCGCTGGGTCCGGCTGGGCAGCAGTTACCGCGCTACAGTAACGTTCAGTGACGGCTTCAACCTGCTCACGCTGTTTATTCGCCAGGCGCCCCTGTGGCAGGAGGAGCGCTCGAGCGCCGGGCCAGTGCAGCGGCTAGTGCGCGGTGGGTTTGAACTAGTGTTGATTGGAGACCTGGACCAGACCGAACTAAGCCGGATCCTGGACTCGGTGCAGCTCACACCCGTCGGAACTGTGTCTAACACTGGTTGACGACCACACCCCAGAGCTATTGGGTTTCAACCCGGACCTGGTGTGATATAGCCTTCTCGCTCTTGGGCAGGGTAATCTCCAGCACGCCACCAGCAAATTTAGCGCTCACTTTCTCCTGGTTCACGTTCGGCGGCAGGGCGAACGAGCGCTGGAAGGGCCCATAGGTGCGCTCCATGCGGTGGTACTGCTCCCGGCGCACGTCAGGGCTCAGGTCCTTCTTCCCCTTGAGGGCCAAGGTACCGTCTTGCACGGTGATTTCAATATCCTTCTGCTGCACCCCAGGGAGCTCCGCCCTGATCACCAGGCTCTGCTCAGTCTCAAAGATGTCCACTGGCGGGCTCCAGCCCTGCTGTCCGGGGACGCTAGCATAGGGCTCCTCCAGAAAGCGGTCCAGCTCCCGGCGGATATTACTCAAGACACTCGTGGGATCCCAGAGATCTCTGGGCATGCTCACCTCCACAGGCGGCAACCCGCCGCCACCCATTATTTGTACGTTTCCCTGTCCTGGTTCCCCTGGCCCCTGCTCTCGTACCCTAAGAGCTGTAGGAGGGGCCGTGTACCCCAATCAGGCCCTCATCCGCCCCTACCGGCCTGCCGACCGCCTGGCAGTGCGCTACATTGGAAAACCTGGCGATGGTCAAGGCGCTATAGGGCCTGAGCCTGATAGCCTGCTGCCTCCACCGCCGCCACGAGCTGCGCCACGCTGGCCCGGGCCGGATCAAACTCAATAAGCGCCTGGCTCTGCCCCAGGCTCACCTGCGCCCGCCGCACCCCGGCTATTTTCTTCAGGGCTTTCTCCACCGTAGCCTGGCAGTGGCCGCAGGTCATCCCTGTTACTTGCAAGGTCAGCTTCTGCATGGCTTCCCCCTTACTGCCTGAGATCGTTGGTCACCACCTGGAAGCCCAGGTCCAGCCGCCGGGGGTCCACGAAGGCCCGCACCGTGGCGCTGACAATCACCCGGCTCACGTCGCCCAGGAACTGGTTG
>JACQHA010000383.1 GCA_016199255.1 Deinococcus sp. | reverse complement strand
CTCCACCACGTTGCCGGTGCCGGCCTCGCCCTTGGTGCGGATCATGGCCGCCCCCTCGCCAATGCGCCGCAGCGCTTCCCCCAGGTCCCGGGCACCGCACACAAACGGCACCTTGAAGGCCCACTTGTTCACATGGTGCTCTTCATCAGCCGGAGTGAGTACCTCCGACTCGTCAATGAAGTCCACCCCCAGGGCCTCCAGGATCTGGGCCTCCACAAAGTGGCCAATGCGGCACTTGGCCATGACCGGGATGGTGACGGCCTTCATGATCTCTTCAATAATCGCCGGGTCAGACATGCGCGCCACCCCACCCTGGGCGCGGATATCGGCCGGTACCCGCTCTAGCGCCATCACGGCGCAGGCACCGGCATCTTCGGCGATCCTGGCCTGATCGGCGGTGGTGACGTCCATAATCACGCCACCCTTGAGCATCTCGGCGTGACCGCGCTTGACGGTGTCGGTGCCTACGGTTCTCTCCTGTACCTTCGCCATACTTCATCTCACCTCTGGTGCACTCTTCCCTACACAATCGGCCTAGTGGCCGTATTGAGCTGAGTCTCTTTAGACCTGCCGTGCCGCGCCAGTTCCCGTGCCGCTGCTGCCAGGCGCTTCACCGCTTCAACCAAGACCTCTTCAGGCTGCGCGGAGAAGTTGAGCCGCAGGCAGCGCTCATTGCCCCCTGAAGGGTAGCAGCTCTCCCCTACCACAAACACCATGCCCCGCTCGGCAGCCAGCCGGAACAGGTCCAGAGCCCGCCAGCCCTCAGGCATCTCCAGCCACAAGTTGAAACCGCCCTCAGGCAACGCGAATTGCCCTTCAGGTAGATACTTGTGCAGCGCCTCAGCCAGGGCATCACGCCGCCGCCTATAGAGCGGCCGCACTGCCTCCAGATGCTCATCCAAATACCCCTGGGCACAGAACTCCGCCGCTGCCCACTGCGCCGGGGTGTTGGAGTGCAGGTCCTGGATTCCCCTAGCCAGCACCAGCTGGTGGAGCAGCGGCTCCGGCCCTACCAGGTAGCCGATCCTGAGGCCTGGCGCCAGCACTTTAGAAAAAGTGCCCAGATACACCACCCGCCCGGAGCGGTCCAGGGCCTTGAGCGCTGGAGGCGGCGGCGCGCCGTAGTACAGAGCGCCATAGGGATCATCCTCCACCACCGGGACAGCGGCAGCGCCGGCCGCAGCCAAAAGGTGCTCCCGCCGCTCCCGGCCTAAAGTAGCGCCGGTGGGATTCTGGAACGTGGGCTGGGTATAGATCAGCTTCGGCCGGCGGCGCAGCAGTAGTTCTTGCAAGACGTCCACCAGCAAGCCGCCACTGTCCATCGGCACTCCCCACAGTACCGCTTCCGCCAGGCCCAGCACCCGCAGCCCTCCCAAATAGGTAGGGGCCTCGACCAGCACCGGGTCACCGGGATCCAGCAGCACCTGGGCCAAAAGCGACAGCCCCTGCTGGTTCCCAGAGAGGATCACCACATTCTCTGCGCCCACCACCGCGCCCCGGCACTGCAGGTCCTGCGCAATCCACTCCCGCAACGGGCCGTGGCCTTCTCTGGTGGACGGCTCCAGCACCGCCTGGCCGTGCCGGCGCAGCACCTCCTGCAGCACCTGGGTGAAGTGCTTGGTGGGCAGCAGCTCCGGCGCCGGGGTAGCGCCGGCCAGGGAAATCACTCCTGGCCGGCTGCTGTGGCGGGCTAGCTCCCGGAAATAAGCCTCATCCAAGCGCCTGAGGCGCTGGGCAAACAGCTCTGACCACACCACCGGCCGCTCTGCCGGCAGCTCCCGCTGCGCCACAAACGTACCGCGGCCCACATGGGAAGTAATGAGCCCATCGGCCTCCAGCTCGGCATAGGCGCTCACGATGGTGTTGCGATGGACCCCTAGCTTCTGGGCTAGGCTCCGCTCCGTGGGCAGCCGCTGGCCGGGAGACAGGTCACCGGCCACGATCTTGGCCCGCACCTGGCGAGTGATCTGCTGGTAGAGCGGCTCCCCCTGGCGCCGGTCCAGATTGATCTGCAGCCCCTCTGCCACACTCACCTCATTGGTCCAGCAATTGGACCACCCGAACGGGAATATACGCTAGCATTTTCCCATTGTAAAGGACCAATGGGCAGATCAAAGCTAGACCAATTGGCGCCCCAGTGGGCGGGGCCGACGCAAGCGATTGCGCTGACGTTTATTCCCTCCCATGCGGAGACCTCACCTCGTGGGGGTGGTGAGGCCGGAGTTGGTCTATAGAAGGCCGGGGTATCCGCGCCGCACACGGCTGATGAAGTCATTAGACTGCTGACACAGCACATGGGGTAGAACCCAGCAGCGCGTATACCGGGTCAAACCACCAATATTTCGCCCACCGGTGGTTAGTCCAGACTATATGATGGTCGATAATGATCGGAATGCTTTATCTCGTCGCCACACCGATTGGCAACTACGACGATATCACCCTCCGAGCCTTGAACGTCCTCAAGTCTGTCGACGTCGTTGTTTACGAGGAGCCCAAGGAAGGCCAGCGACTGCTGAGCCGGTACCAGATTCCGGAAAAGGTAGTGGAGAGCCTTAACGAGCACAACGAAGCAGCGACAGTGCCTCACATCCTCGAACACCTGAAAGCAGGCAAGAACGTCGCCTTGATATCGGATGCTGGGACGCCTGTCTTTTCAGATCCCGGACTATTTCTGGTCCAGAAGGCAATTGAGAACCATATCAAGATCGTCCCAGTCCCCGGGGCCTCTTCGTTGTTGCCGGCGCTTACCGCCAGTGGATTTCTCATCAATCATTTCCTCTTCTATGGGTTCACCTCCCCCAAGAGTGAGCAGCGCCTCGCTGAACTGCGCCAGCTACGGGACGAGTGCCGCACCATGGTTTTCATGGATGCCCCGTACCGGCTGGTACCATTTCTGAGGGACCTGGCAGCGGTGTTTGGGAACGAGCGTCGAGTCTGCATCGCCTTCAACCTGACGATGCCAGATGAACAGTTCTTCCGCGGTACGGCGAGTGGGCTATATCAACTCCTGGAAAAGAGGAACTTGAAAGGCGAGTTCGTCATTGTTGTAGAAGGATTGGGCGCAAGAGGACAGACAGGCTGAGCTAGCCACCGCCCCCTAGCGCTAGTCCGCTGGCGGCAAACGGGGTAGAATCAACCTCAGCCAGGCGCTGGCGCAGGAGGCATTCCCGGTGGTGGCGGCGTGACAGGTAAGGCACGAGTCTACTACTACGCCATTATCGGCGCCCTGGGAGGGCTGCTGGGCTGGGCGGTGGCGGATCTAATCCTGCCAGTAGGGCACCCTCTGCTCCGGGCTCTTTTTTGGGGAGCCGGCATCGGTGCTTGCGTGGGTGCTACCTTGGCAGCGGTAGAGACAGCATTAACTCTCCAGTGGCGCCGGCTGCCGCCGGTGCTGCTGCTGGGTGTTATCTTGGGCGGCATCGGAGGAGCGGTAGGGCTAGTGGCCGGCGAGATCTTTTTCGACCTGCTGGGGGAACCAGTGGGCAATCTCCTGGGCACTGACGCCATTCCCCGGGTGATTAGCTGGGCCGGGTTCGGGCTCCTAGTGGGCGCCGCCAGCGGCCTGGCGGCGGGCTCTCTAACCCGTGCCCGCAACGCTGCCCTGGGGGGCATTATTGGCGGTGCCGTGGGGGGGCTGAGCTTTGAGCCAGTGGTACGCGCCCTGGGGTTCGACTTCGGCCGGGGCTTGGCATTCCCCCTGCTAGGCCTGATTATCGGCATCCTCATTGCCCTGGCCCAGGAGCTTTTAAAGGATGCCTGGATCATGGTGACCTCGGGGCGGTTTGAAGGGCGGGAGTACCGGCTAGACAAGCCCCAGACGGTCATTGGCCGCTCTGAGGCCTCAGACATTGGCCTGTTCCCAGACCGCAAGGTGCAGGCGCAGCACGCTACCATCAGGCGGGAGCGTGGCCAGTACGTAGTGGTAGACATAGGAGGCGGGGTGGCGCTGAACGGCCAGCCGGTGAAGCAGCACCCGCTCCAGAACGGCGACCACATTACCGTAGGCGCGACCAGTCTAGTGTTCCGCACCCGGCGCCGAGGGGAGGCAAGGCAGTGAGGCGAGGGACCATTCTTGGACTTCTGGTATGCACCGCCCTGGCTCTAGCTCAAGACAGCGGCCTGGCAGTACGCATCACCCAGATAGATCGCAGCCGGATTAACTCCGGACTGGTAGACGTGTACTTCACCGTGCGCGACGCCCAGGGGCGGGGAGTGCCCAACCTGTCCCAGGAAGCAGTGCAGGTGCTGGAAGACGGCCAGATCAGGGAGATGGCCGGGTTCGCTGGCCTGGGCGTGGGCCAGCGCGATCCTATCAATGCTGTGCTGGTCATTGACCGCAGCTCCAGCATGAGCCAGCGTCGCTCGGGCAGCGCGGCGGACAGCTTCACTGCTGCCCAGGAGGCGGCCCGGGCTTTTGTGCGGCTCATGCAGCCAGGGGACAGCGGCGCCCTGATAGCATTCAGCAGCACGGTGGAGGTGCTCCTGCCCTTCACCGCCGATATGAACCAGTTGCAGCGCACCATTGACGCCATCCCGGCACCGCGCGGCGGCACCGCCTACTTCGACGCCGCCTACCAGGGGACCCAGCTCCTCACTGGGCGCACCGGGCGCAAGGTGGTGGTGCTGCTTTCTGACGGAAAAAGCATTGATGACCGGGTGGCCACTCCTGACCAGGTGGTAGCGCTGGCCCAGAACCTGGGGGTGACAATCTTCACTGTAGGGCTCTCTGAGGGCAACGTGTTCCAGGACCAGGCGGCACTGGAGTCGATTGCCTTCGGCACCAGCGGCCAGGTGTACTACGCCAACGAGCCCACGCAGCTCACTGGCGTTTTCCAGCAGGTGTCCCAGGAGCTGCGCGAAGAGTACCGGATCACCTACCGCACTGACCCTGGCGGCATCCGGCGGGAGGTCAACATCCGCCTCAACCTGGGCAGCACCCAGGCGGTATCAGAGAACCAGGCCAGCTACCTGGCGCCAAGTGTGCTGGGCACGCCGCGCTTTAACCTGGTGCTGTTTCTCATTATCCTGCTCATCCTAGGCCTATTGCTACTCGCGCCACCGGCAGTTGGCCGCTTCCGGCTGCGCCTGCCAGCGCTCTTGCCCCAGGCAGCCACCGCGCCATCTGGCGCCACCTGCCCCAAGTGCGGCGCTCTGTACCGGCCGGGGGCCAAGTTCTGTAACTCCTGCGGCACCAAGCGGAGCTGACCATGGTGGATCCGCTGGGCATCGCCCTGAAACCTGGTCAGATCCTGCGCGACACCTACCAGGTGGTGGAGCAAATTGGCGCCGGCGCCATGGGCGCTATTTACCGCGTGGAGGAACTGAAGAATGGCGCCCAGTGGGCGTTGAAGGTGCCTAAGACTGGCCTGCCCCCTGAGGAGTACAGTACCATCATCAACCTCTACCGCAGCGAGGCCGAGATTTTAGCCAAGCTCTCCCACCCCAACTTGCCCCAGGTACGGGAGCATTTTCCCTACCCAGGCGGCCACTGCCTGGTGTTCGAGCTATTAACCGGCGGCTCCCTGGATCAGCACCTGGCCAGAGCCCAGGCCAGCAGCCAGCAGCTGGAAGTGGCCCAGGTGGTAGGCTGGGGGGTGCAGATTGCTAGAGCCCTGGAGTACTTGCATAGCCGCCAGCCGCCGGTGATCCTCAAGGACCTGAAGCCAGAGAACGTGATGCTGGCCGGCGATGGCAGTGTGCGGCTTATTGACTTCGGCATCGCCAAAGAGCATAACTCCAGCGGTGGCCACACAGTAGCCATTGGCACCGAGGCCTACGCCGCGCCAGACCACTATGGCCTCATGGGCCGCACTGACGAGCGCACTGACCTCTTTACCTTTGGGGCCACGCTGTACCATCTGCTCACCGGCCGCACCCAGCGGGAAACCCGGCGCTCCTCTAGCAAACGCTACCCCAACTCGGCGGTGCAGGCGCTTTTCCCTGGCCCACCCCAGCCGGCACATGAACTCAATGTGCAGGTGCCGCCGGAGCTCTCCGCTATAGCGCAACGCTGTCTGGAGATTGATCCGGCCCAGCGCTACCAGTCGGCCAGTGAGGTGCGCGCCGCGCTGGAGGCATTGATTGGCGACACTGCCGCGGCGCCCAATGAGCGGGCCCGGCCCTGGCAGGCGCTGCGCCAATCGCTGGAGAAACTGCAGCGCACTATTCCCCCTTCGCTGCGCACTTCCATGCAGGGCCTGCCCAAAACCCTGGCGCCCACCTTGCGGGAATCATGGCAGCAGGCCCGGGCCCTTTTGGACCAGATGGTCTCCGGCGTGCACGCCCCGGTGGCAGTGCCAGCAACGCCCCGGCCAGCG
>JACQHA010000382.1 GCA_016199255.1 Deinococcus sp. | reverse complement strand
TTCGCATTCGTAGAACATACCACTTTTTCGCATCGCTTAAAACTCATAAAAACCTTGTCCAGAGCAGGGTTCCTCACCTAAACACCCCAATTTTTACCCACTCACCTACGCGAAGACCCATCATTTTTATACCATCCATCTCCTGTAGCCACGGGTGTAGCCACCAGGAGAAAACAGCCCGGGATGGCGCCTGTCAATGCCGCTCCCTGCGCAAGCACCTCCATCATGCCCTGTTGGTGCTCCTGGCCTATGTGGTCCTGACCCTCCTCAAGCACGCGACCGCCACCCTTGGGGCCCTCCGCCGCTACTTGGCTAGCTTCCTCAAACGCCCCATCCCGACCGGCCCCAACCCTCTCCGACGTCTCAAAGATCCTGTCCTGGAGGGCACATGACTCCTCGTGCATTACTCCAGATTACCAAGAAACGGGCCAATTTAGAGAAGAGAGAGGACCCAATAGGCCAGCAGCACCAGCAGGACATGATGGAGTTGCTTCCGCGGGGACCGGCATTGGCAGGCACCTAACCCTAACTCTTGTTTCCCGTCGCGGAAGCACCCCCAATGCGCGGGCGGCACGCCCAGAGACTGAAGAGCCGCTGGAGGCCCCCGGAGAGTTCGCTGGCCAGGATGTATTGCTTTAAGCTTCTCATCTAGAGGGTTGTCAGGACTTTTCGGGCTTCACGAATCGAGGCCACAAGTGCTAGCGAGATGTTGTGAACAGTGTCTTCGTAGTCGCACTCATTTCGCCACTGCCTCAAGATATCAAGTGAGGTGGCGATCTGGGGCATCCCTTTCCTGTTGAAATGCTCACGCACTTTCTGATGATCTTGAGCAGTGTTTTGAGGGTGGAACCCATGATTGTCGCGAGCGAAGTTGCGGGCATGGCAATACGCTGGATAGTAGGCCCTGCTCACTGCTGAGCGAAACGCTGCTTCCCGAGAAAAGCTAGATGTGGTCAATCCCGCCAGGTATTGAGCTAAGTCGAGATATTCGTCCCAGTTGAAAGCCATACCTTACTTAGGCGGGCTAAAATCCGTAGTTACCAGGATCCAACCGGACTTTCTAGCAAGTTCTAGCTCATACAATTTGCGTACATCTTCGAGAACGTCCAAGATGTTGTCTTGATACTGTTCTTGACGGACGTAAAGTGTCAGATAGTGATCCACAATCTCAGGATCGCGATAGACTTCGAGGACTAGCTGGGTGCCCATCCCGAATCTTCCAAGCGTCGTCGTGCAGACAGATGTGACAAGACCTAGAATGTCGGGGTGGAGGGACAGATAGTCACGTACAGCACCAGGTTGTGGAATCTGAATCTTGTCCTCTAGGAGCTGATGGAGGGTCGTTTCAATTTCCACAATTGGCGGATCCAGGTATTTCTTGGCCATCTGAGTATCTCACCCCTTCAAATCTGTGGTCCGAAGCTGCACCCAGCCACTCGACCCCAATATACCTCTCCACTAGACAGTCTAACCTAGCACCACTCTAGAACGTTTAAAGGAGCATCCCTTCAATTCTGTCGAAGTCAAGGGTCATAGGGCCGGTCTCCCACACCAGGAGGCCAGCCTGCAAAACGTGCCCAGCTCGTTACTCGTAGGCTCCGATATCGGGGGCACGGCCGACGGGGGCGCGGATTGCCCAGGATATCTTCAGCAGGAGCATAGGCCGGGTCGGTAGCGTCTCTGACCAGACTGCCATTGGCCGGCGTGCCATAGAGCGCCACCAGCCGCTCGAAAGCCTGACGAATGGTCGTTGAACTATCGACGAACCAGCCAGTGACTGAGTCCCAGCGAGGCACCACGAGGCCGCGCTGATTACCCAACAACGGATCGCTCACCACCCGCTTGACGTCGTCGGTGTAGTTGATCAACTCGGCGCGGTCCAACAGGATGGGCTCTCCGCCGTCCCAATACAAGTTGTGATCCAGAACGAAGGAGCTGGTTTCACCCGGCGGGGTGTCGGAGAAGTCGTTCGAGCTGGTGGAATCCTCAGCTCCCATGGTGCCCGTCGGATCGGACCAGAGGTTGCCATAAAAGGTGATGTTCTCATTGGGCGGGTTGTCGCCTTTATCGTCAATGAGCAGGCAGGCATCAGCCCAGAGATGGCCATGCGCCTAGCCAAAGCCTTTCAGACCACTCCCCAGGTATGGCTGAACTTGCAACAGCAGTATGAGCTCTGGCAAGCCCAGGCCCATACTGATGTGTCACAGGTTGCTGTGTTCACTGAGGCTCCCAGGTAGCGCCACATGGTGAGAGTGGGAATCATGTCTCCCCCTGCACCTGCGGGTGGGATACTGGGCGCCTCTCAGCCAGCACCGGGGGGCACGAGCACGTACAGGTTTTAGTTGGCTTGGCTCTCACCCTCTCTCACCAATAAGCCCACTATCCGCGCCAGTTTCCCTTCCTACACCGGGAGCTTGTACTCCTCTGCTCACTGCCCCGGCCCCTACGGGCTGACCACTACCTGGGCGCGCATGGTGGGGTGGATGCTGCAGAAGTACTGGTAGGCCCCTGGCAGGGAGAACTCGCGGCTGAAGCTCAGGTTCTGGCCGAACAATAACTGAGATATGAAGCTGCCATCCTCGGCCACCACCGTGTGGGGCACTGGATCTTCATTGGTCCAGACCACCACAGTACCCGCCTTCACCTCCAGCACCTCAGGCACAAAGGCGAAGCTCTTAATGGACACTGCAGGCACCGGGGCCACAGGCGGCGACACCAGCAGCAGCGGCGCATCCTCTCTGACGGTGAGGATGTTCTCCATCCCCAGTTCGTCATGTTCCCCGGCGTCGTCTTCCACGTAACAGTCCACCTCGTAAACGCCTGGCGGCAGCTGCACCACTAGCTCCGCCACTCCCCCAGGAGGGATCAGCCTGGTTCTCATCTCGAAACGATCCCGCCCCCTGACACCTTCGGTGCGGATGCGAAAGCCATGGGTCCGGACGCCCCCGTTATGGATGACGAAGGTCACCGTACCTGGGCGGATCATCGCTGCCTCCAAGGTGACAGCCCACTCACCCATGCCGATCTCCAGCCCGCCTTCGCGGGGGTCCACTTCCAGCACAGCTGCCGTTGCCCAGGAGGCAACGGCAGGCACAGGTGTGAGCATGGCCGCACCTAGAGCAGCTCCTACCAGAGCAGTAACCACAGCATAGCGAACACTGAATCTCATTTCTTATCTCTCCCTCCAAGAGTCATCCATCTAGGAGAGACAACAGGGTCAGCAAAAATACTTCGTTGATGCAAGCCACGGTGAAGCAGGTGGGGAGACAGTGCCCTCGGCTACGGCCCGGGCGTTGGTAAGTCTCTTGTCAGAGGCTGAGTATTAGACTGCTAGCACTGGGGCTGGATCCTCCAGTATTCACTGGCGCCGGGCTTAGCCCGGCGTACTTCACCCCGACCCTGTGCTGCTCTTTCACCTGCTGTGTGGATAGTGGGGCCGCGCCTTCGTCATAGGGCCTTCTGCCACCTACCTGGCGGTTTGGGTGAGCCGAGGTGTAAGAGCGCTGTGACTGCTGCGTAAGCCAGCCTGAGCCAGGCTGGTTACAGCAGGTGGGTTGATGCACTCTCCAATGCGCACTGTGGATTTGACTGCAGGAACCTGCTGCCCACCTGACCCGGTCCACCATGGACTGTCCACCCTGAAGGGAGCTACAGTGGGAGCACCAAGGGTCACCGCATCACCTGTGCACTTTCCCGGCTCCTTGCTCCGACTAGCGGCAAGTGATGATGTTCTCTGAAGTGGCCTTGAGTCTTGGTCTCGGTCTCAGCTTAGCTCTCCTCGCCTGTGGTCTGGGAATTGTGGTGACAGCCATTACTATTCGGCCCTTCCGCAGAGCTGCACGCCTGCTGGGTGGAGTGCTACTGGTGCTCTCGGGGATAGTGACCCTCCTCAGCTTCCAGCTGGGCCCAGCTGCCAGCATCGGTTACCTGCCGATCCTCGCCGGAGGAGTCCTTATGGTATCTGCCCTTGGCCCCCGAGCCTCTGAGAGCGAGCAGACCAGACAAGACCAGGAGCACCCTGACCAAGAGCATAGGCAACCCGGTACCCCTATAGTCTAAGCCTTGCTCCAAGGCAGCCTAGTGCACACCAGAACGGCCAGGGCTGCAGAGGTCACTCTCCAATTAGCCCTACACTTGCTCCAGCGCCTGCTCTAGCTCGCTTAGCAGGTCCGCTGCATCTTCGATGCCCACTGAGAGCCGCAATAGCCCATCGCTGATGCCCAGGCGCTGCCGCTCGGCTGCGGACAAGGAGCGGTGCGAGGTCTTGGCTGGGTGGCTGCAGGTGGTGCGCACCCCGCCCAGGGAGGGTACCAGGCCAATCAAATCAAGGCCCTTGAGGAGCCGCTTGAGGCCCGCCAGACCTCCTTGCATCTCGAACGCCAGCATGTTGCCGTAGCCGCCGCTGAACAGCTCAGAGGCCAGGGCGTGGTCGGGGCTAGTAGGGAGGCCAGGGTAGTACACCTTGGTCACCTTGGGATGCTGCGCCAGGAACTCAGCAATGGTCTGGGCGTTACTGTTGGCAGCGCGGAAGCGCACCCCCAGAGTCTTGATGCCCCGCGCCGCCAGCCAGGCGTCAAAGGGCGATAGATTGGTGCCCAGGTGAATGCTCAGCGTGCGGGCCCGCTTCACAAACTGGGTATTGCCACAGGTCACCCCGCCTAAAAGATCGCTGTGACCGCCCAGGAACTTAGTCAGGGAATGCAGCACCACGCTGGCGCCCAACTCCCGCGGCCGGCATAAGAGGGGCGTGGCGAAAGTGTTGTCCACCACTAGTGGCAGCTGGTGGCGGCGCGCCAGATCTACCCAACGCCGTAGGTCGGTGACTCGCACCAGGGGATTGGTGATGGTCTCCACCAACAGCAGCTTGGTGCGGCTGGTGATAGCCTGCTCTACTTGCTGGACGTCGTCAACAAAGCGCACTTCGATCCCCAGCTGCGCCAGGTCCTGGGTGAGCAGGGCCAGGGTGCCGCCATAGAGGTCGCGGCTGGCTACCAGTTGATCGCCAGAGCGGGCAAACGCGAGCAGCGTGACCAGGATGCATCCCATGCCGCTGGCGGTTACCACCGCTCCTTCTGCCCCTTCCAGCGCCGCCACCACCTGCTCCAGCGAAGCATGATTGGGCAGCCCGTAGCGGCCGTACACATACCCCTCTGCCCTCCCCTCCTGCACGGCATCCACCGTGTCTAAATCGGCGAAGCGATAGACCGATGCCTGGTAGATGGGCTCCACCTCAGGGACAGTACCGCTCTGGGGCTTCACCGACCCGGCGTGGGCGGCAATAGTCGCTGGCTTCAGCTTGCGCTGGCTCATTCGTCCTCTTCCTCGGCATCAGGCAGATTCCCCCGCACCTGCTGCACCACAAACTCTGGGCCGCGGTCATCAAGGGCCACCACCTGTGCCCCCAGGGTTCTAGCTTCGTCCGAGATATTCTGCGGCAGCAGCACTTCAGAAACCACCAGCACCGGCGTGCCCTCGGTGATCATCTGCCCATGCAGCTTCCACAGCACCTGCAGCCCGAAGGTCCCGGTGCGGGGCAGATAGAGCAAGAGCACATCTGGCCGGTGGGCGTTAAACGCCGCCACTGCCTGGTCGGCGGTACCTGCCTGATGCACGCTGAAGCCAGCCCCGGCCAGGGTGTCGGCGAAGGCCTGGCGTATCTGGGGATGAGCGCTAATGAGCAGAATCGGTTTGTCAGCCATGTCCTTCCTCCCAAGTGTGTCGAGAGGCATCATACACCGTGGCGCTAGCTCAGGCTCCAGTGGCTCCCCACTAGGAGCCCCTTTGCAGCTATACTCAACCCAGGGCCGGTGGCCGCCAGGAGAACTATGAAGCTGGTAATCGGGGTAGTACAGGACCAGGACGCTCCCAAAG
>JACQHA010000388.1 GCA_016199255.1 Deinococcus sp. | reverse complement strand
GCTCTGGAGGTCGCCGAGGCGCAGGCTGCCGCCATTGCCTGCTCCCGAGGCAGCGGAGGGCCACCATCTTCCCTCCCCAGTCCCCCAGTTGCCGGTGGTCCACCCTCACCCTGAAACCCCAGTGCTCTAGGGAATGGTGGGTACGGCAGTGGCATCGCCCTCGGCAACGGTAAATGGGTCATCAGACACCTGCACTTCGAGCCCCTGGCTTGCCACGGTGGCCTGCAGCGTTGCCTCGCCCTGGAAGATGCCCTGGAAGGTGATCACCACGTTGTTCCGGCTGTCGCCCGCTGGCGGCAAGGTACTGAGCTGGATGCGCAGCTGCCCGGCCTCTTCTGTCAGGGTGGCCGGCTGGCTGGCGCGCAGCGTGCCGGGGCGCAGGACGATGCCTTGAGGTAAAGGAATGGTGATATCCAGGCTGCGGGCGGCGCCGGCACCGGTGTTGGTGAGCGTGAGCACGAAGCTGAGGAGATCACCCACTTCCAGGGCTCCCCGGTTCTGGTCAATAGCGCTCAGCGTGGCACTCAGCGCCGGCGGGGGAGCAGCAGAGCGCACCTGCACCCGGGCAGTGGCGGTGGAGGCGCCGTCGCTGGCGATGGCGGTCGCAGCCAGGGTATTACTCTCCAGAGCGGCTTGAGGGAATAGCTCTACTGGCACCTGGGCGTGGAACGAGCCATCGCTGCCCAGCTCCACACTGAAGGCCGGCTGGCCAGTGGTGAGGTTGACAGCCTGAACCGCCTGCAGCTTCGCCTCAGACAACACCAGGGCGGGCAGGCTGGGGACGATCTGCACAATATCCGCCGGGGTCGGCAGCGCGGTGACCGTGCCTCCTGTGGCGCCGGCAGCAGCCACTGCCGCCAGGATGTCCGGCCCGCTGGTGGCCTCAGGAGGGAAGAAAACCCTGGGGGAAATTTCCCCTTGGAAATCGTTTCCCAGGCCGATGGTGTGGATCACCACTCCCACCAGCCCGGCGCGCAGCGCCGCATCCAGGCTCGGCTTGACCGAGTTAGGCTCGCCGTCGGTCATGAACAGAATGAAAGCATTGCCCGGCGCTTCTTCCACGCCCATCTCCCGCACCGCTGCGTTAAGCGCCGCTTCGTAGTTGGTGCCGCCTGCCACAGGTCCCCGGGGAATGCTCTCCAGAGCGGCGCGCAGCGCTGCCACGCCTTCTGGATCGCTCAGGGAAGTCAGCGGCGCCACTGCCTCGCCACCGCTGCTGAAGCGCACAATGGTCAGCGCGAACGTGGTGCCGGGTGTCTCGTCTTCCACGCGCACCAGCTCGTCCAAGAGCAACAGCCCCCCCGCCACCTCTGCCTGAATAATGGATTCTTCTCTGCCGTCTTCATTCAGATCAGCGCCAGAGGGGTCAATGGCACTGCCTGAGGCGTCCAGCACCATGGCGATGCGGGTAACGCCCGGTGGGCCGCTTACCGATGCCCGGCCAGTAATAGTGGCCTGCTCGCCCTCGACAATGGTGCCCTCCTGGGGCGAGTCAAGAGCAATGTTTACCCGGACGCGGGAGAATCCCGTTTCTTCCCCTATTGCCACAGAGCCAAAATCAATCACTACTTCTGAGGTACTGCCTGTGGGAATGTCGCGGCGCACCCGCTCCTGGCTGCCCAGCCGGCTGCGCAGCAGTATCCCCCCTGGCGCCAGCCAGGTGGTGTCTGGGGGCGGGTCCGAGGCTAGCGCCAGCAAGGTGCGGGACCTGGGGTCTATGAGCGTCACCTGGGTTCCCTGGGTGACTAATTGCTCTTGGTTGCGGATACTGACAGTGAAGAGACTGAGATTGTGCTGGACGGCTAGTGTTGCGGCATCAAAGGGCACCAGGAGGATTTCTCCTTCTGGAACCGTTACCGGCACTTCCAGATGCAGCAAGCCGCTCACATAGCGCACCACCGCCGGCCCAGGGCGGGCGAGGACCGACACCGGCTCGGTAGCGCTAGTATTGGTGCTCCCTCTGGCCTTCACCTGGCGATCTTGCACGACTTCTATAGTCAGATCGATGTCCCCGGAGGCCAGGATGATCCCCCGGGCAGCCGGCAGCTCCACTGCCAGGCGCTCCAGCCCAAGATTGATCACCAGCTCGTGGACCGTCCCCACTTCCACCAGCACGTCTTCAACGGTGGTGCTATAGCCTTCTACTCGCGATGTAATGGCATACCTGCCTCCTGGCAAGCGCACCTCTAGCTCACTGCCGCCTCCGCTGGCAAAGTAGCTGTCTGATCGCAGGATGGTGGAGGGGTCGTGGGCCAGTATTCCCTGGTTTTCCAGCACCTGGACCCGGAGCCGCCCGAAGTCGAATTCCACCACTATGTCCTGGTCCTGTCCGGGAGCTAGGGTCAGGGGCATCAGGCGCTCGGCAGAGTCCAGCTTGGTGCGCAGCTGGTAGTCTCCTGGAGGGAGCAAGAAAGTGGCCGGATTCTGGTCGAATGCCACATCCACCTGGTTGTCAGAGGCGTCGGCAACAGTAACCTGAATTCCAGAATCGTCACTGGCAACTGGCGCCCCAGGCGCCTCAAACAGCCTCACCAATATCACTGCGCCTAGCTCCAGGGTCAGCTGGTAAGTGTGATCTGGTCCACTGCCTCTATCGCCGCTGCTGCCTACCTCCAGGGTATAGAAGCCATCCTGGGACAGCTGGACGTCCAGCCGGGAGTCAGACGAAAGCCCAGAGAAATTGTCGTTTGTAGCCAGCTGAGTGCCATCGGGCGCCAGAAGGCGCAGCACGGGATCGAGCGGCGAGCCCAGGCGGCGGGCGAATACCTGGGCACTGATGACTGTGCCGGCATTGGCGCTGAATGTGAACTGGCTGCGGTCCCTCCGGTTGGCAATCACCCCGTCCACCGT
>JACQHA010000003.1 GCA_016199255.1 Deinococcus sp. | reverse complement strand
GTTACGCGATGAGGAATATTTACGCTTGAAGATACTCACCTGTATGCTGCCGGAGCTCTAAGAGGGGATAATTACCTCCATAAGGGGATATTTTTACCCACTCACTTACGCGAAGAGCCCCTCTTTGATTTACTACATAGACGTGAGTTCCGTCAGGAGACACCGCTACACGACCAGCTCCACCTGGCACCGGCACAGCAGCGATCACTCTGTTAGTGTCAGCGTCCAGCGCCAGCAAGGAGCTGTTTACTCCATCTGTTGCATAGATGCGAGCGCCGTTCGGAGAGACTGCCATTCCACCGGGATCCCCCACGAACACAACAGCAAACATCTGGCCAGAGGCTGTGTCGATGGCCGAGATTGTGTCGTTGAGAGCGTTCAATACATAGACGGCGCTGCCACTTGGATGTGCGGCTACACCGATGGGGCAACACGGCACTGCTATATCGGTAAGCGCCAAGTCGGTATCAGCATTGATTATTGTCAGGGTGCTGCTGAATGTGTTCGCCACGTAGATGCAAGGAATCCTGAATATACGGCGCTCAGCCCTGAATCTAAGGGCTTCAGCCAAAGGACAGTCAGGAGATATTGCCAGATCCACAGGGGCAGCCCCCACTGGTATGGTGGCAGCTCGCAGACTGGTAGCCGTATCAAACACCAAAACGCTGTTAGTGCCATCACGAGTCGTCGCGTAGAGGCGAGTACCATCAGGGTGGACGGCTATTGCCGCAGCAGGCGCGTTCAGAGTAGTGATCACTCGATAGGTAGCAGTATCGATGACTGAGATAGTCTCGCCAACAAGGTTTGCCACATAGAGGCGGGTGCCATCTGGGTGCACTGCTATACCAGTGGGGCCTGGTCCTACTCTCACGGTAGAGGTCACTCTGTTGGTGCTGGTGTCAATCACTGAGACGGTATCGCTGAAGAAGTTTGTCACATAGACCCGCGTGCCATCGGGGGATACCGCGACACCAGAGGGGGAAGCTCCCACCGGCACTGTGGCAACCATGGCACTCTGGGCAGTCGTTGTGCCTGCCAGCGTCACACCCAAGATCACCAGAACCCTAGCTACCAGATGACCCACGGTGTACTTCATACAGTTCCCTCCCTTGGGGAGCCTCTCAGAGACTCCCGTTGCAGGTATAGGGGTGATGCTCACAGGGCTGTGAGACGACGCCTCGATGATGCGCAACGACGGTAGGAAAGACGCAGCTACTCTACCACACCGTTGCCCGAGGTGGCGCGTACTTCCAATGCAGTGCCGCCCCTCCTCTAGTGTTTCGAAGAACGTTCGTATGCTGCAATGATGGAGCGGGGCACGACGGTGGCGACTAACCCCATCCCAGGCCACCTGGAGGGAATCACGGGGGCAGTTCAGGCATTCGCAGCGGACATGCCCTCAGAATTTGCCAGCCTGGGGCGAACACACAGGTGGACACGGGGCCGTCTGCCCGACTTGTGACAAGGTTCACGCTTATTCCCCTACCCCCAGCCCAGCTGGAGTTAACACGTGTCAAAGGCATTGCCCCCCAGCCAGAACCGGGGGGCATGAGTGGGTGCGATGCCGGCCCTATTGCCTCTCAGCCAGGAACTTGTTGATCGCCGCTAGCACCAGCTGCTCCGGCAAGAAGTTTCTCAGAGCATTGCGCTGCGCCTTCGAGATCACCTTGCTCAGGGCGTCCTTATCCTCAGTCTCCTTCCCATCCTTCGTGCGCTGGCGCTTGGGCTGGGCCTTGGCTCCTAAGTAGCTGGCGCCGAGTGAACTGCACCAGGGACATTTGGATTGGCCCCAAGAGCCCGCGCCGCTGGAGCTCCCTGGCCACCGCCTTCTGCCCGGGCCAGGAGAGCCCGTCCACTTGCTGGCCGCTAGAGAGGCGGAAGCGGTAGACATACTCCCTCACCACGCCGCCTTCTAGCTCCTGGAGAATCGCCACTTCGTCTAGAGTGTCCATCTGGCGGTACGCCTCAGCCACGTCAGCCACTGGCTCCTGGGCCACCACCGCCTGGCCCTCCGGGGGCAGCAGCTCCCCCGCAGGCTGGGGAACGGCGGGAGAGGACTGGCGCTGTGCCTGCCACTGCTGGATGGCAAAGATGTGCTTGCAGCTGAACCCTGGCTCTTCCCGGTGCTTGTCGAAATCTGGGCAGGTGCAGGCGAAGTGGCCGTTGGCCTTTGACACCAGGTAGCGGATACCTGGGTCTTTGCAGCTGGGCACCGCCCACCCCTGGCCATTGAGGGGTTCCACAAAGGGCACCAGGGCTTCGGCCCGGGCGCGGCGAGCTTCTGCGGCCTGTACGTCTGGCGGGGGCTGAATCCCGTTAGAGTGGAAGCACTCTGGCAGCTGCTGGCGCTCAGTGTCGCTGTCGCCATAGGGGTCTTGGGGCAGATAGACAGGGGGCAGTGGACGCTGGGCCTGTGTAGGTGATACCTTCGTCATGGCTTTCTAGCCACGGCTGGGGTTGACTTTGCGGGTTGTCCCCAGCCGCCTTTCTTTGGCATACTCAGTCTAGCATAGTAGAGCCCTCTTGTCAAGAGAGTAGAAATATGCTAATGTAGTACCATGAAGACCAGAATGAAAGGACCGCCACAGGGGGGCGGGCGGCCACCAAAGCCAGCTGAGCAGCGCCGGCGCACCATGAGCCCCTGGCTGACTGACGATGAGTTCGCCGAGCTGAAAATCCTGGCTATCCGGGAGAAGAAAACCGTGGTCGATCTCGTCAGTGAACTGATCCGGGAGCGGCTGCGCCAGGCGAAGACCGCGCAGTGATACGCTGTCACACAGCCAGTTGCAGACAAGAAGGGGGAAGATGACTACATGGCGAAGAAACGTGGCAACGGTGAAGGCACTCTCTTCCGGCGCCAGGACGGGACGTGGCAAGGTGCAGTGTCCCTCGGCTATGACGGGGATGGTAAGCGAAAGCGCAGGACCGTGTATGGCAAGACCCAGGCCGGGGTGAGAGCCAAGCTCGACGAGCTCAAACAGCAAGTGGCCAGTGGCATGTTCAGCGAGACACGTTTGACGGTAAGGGTGCACCTTGACCACTGGCTCGCTGAGAAGGCTCGACAGGTCAAACCGCGCACTGTGGAGTGTTATGGTCACTGCATCCGGGCACACATTGCGCCGAGGCTTGGGAGGGTGTCGCTCACCAAGTTGACGCCGATGCATGTGCAGACCATGCTCGGTGAGCTGGCGGATGGTGTGGGGGGGCGGACTGCTAACCTCTGTCGGAGCTTGCTTTTTAGTGCTATGAAGCAGGCAGTTCGCTGGCAACTTATTTCCCGCAACCCGGTAGAGGCGGTAGACCCCCTGAAAGTCCAGAGCACAGCGCTTCCTGGATACGGCGCTGGGGCAGAGGCTGTATGCAGCCTTTTATCTGGCGATGTCCACGGGTATGAGGCGGGGGGAACTGCTCGGCTTGCGTTGGCAGGACATCACCGGCAACATGCTGGCCATCCGGCAGTCGCTGAATATGGTGAAGGGTCAGCCAGTCT
>JACQHA010000381.1 GCA_016199255.1 Deinococcus sp. | reverse complement strand
GGTGTCAGCACAATATCGCGCACCACATCTTCGTCCTCATTCACAACGACTTCATTGATGGTCGTGGTCTGATAGCCATCTTTGGACACCTCAATGCTATAGGTGCCCGGCTCCAGATCACCACGCTCATAGTTACCACTGTCATTGGTAGTAGTGGTGATTGGCGTACCGGCCCGCGCCAAGCGCACCGTGGCGCCAGCCACTGGGGCGCTGGTGTTGCTGGCAGTGACAGTGCCGCTAATGCTGCCTGGCTCTGGGCCGGGACCGGGGCCCGTGCGCACCAGCTTCAGGTCTGATATCACCATCTCCCCGCCGCCCTGGAACATGACTGAGAGGCTGGTGGTCTCATAGCCCAGAAGCGACACCCAGATGGAGTGCTCCCCGACCCAGACAAGGTCAAAGCGGTAGCTCCCATCTCCGCCGCTGACTGTGGACTGCAGGCCAGCATCTAACAGCACTGTGGCGCTGACCAGGGGCTGTCCTGCCTCATCGGTCACCCGCCCCAGGAGCGATCCAATGAACTGTTCAACGTCTAGGTTCTCGCATGCCACTAGCAGCGTGACGAGAACTACACAAGCTAGGCTTAGGAATCCTCTGGACCTCAACACCCCAATTCCCCCTCGTCTGTACAGCAAACGCCGTCCCCAGTGGCCGCGCCCGTTTCTCTTGTCTGGCAGGAGGTATTAGAGGTATCCCCAGGCGTGGGTCCGCAGCTAATCCCTCCAGCTCCTTCCTAGCTTCCCTTCGGCAGGGAACCGGAATACCTGCTAAGAACCGTACTACCTGGTGAGTTACAGCTAACTCACAAGAATATGACGGCGAACGACTGCCGGCATGTGTGCGCTGAGGGGGGCACTCGGCGCCACGGGACACAGCAGTAAAACCGCTACTAGTTTACCTAAACTGGCCATGGCCGTCTAGCGGCTCCTGGGGCTGGTCCTCGCTGGCTAATGCAGTATCATGTTCCAGACTTATGGAGCCTCTGGGCTCCAGTACAGGAGGATCACCATGACACATCTACCCCAGCTTGCACACCTGAGCTGCCGGCTCGGCGCCGGGATAATGCTCCTGGTGGCAGCGCTGGCCAGCGCCCAGACCTCCGCTCCCGCTGACCAGTTCGGGGTGATTGCTACTGTGGAGCTGGGAACAGGGCCGCTCGATTCTGGCCACCTGGCCCTGAGTAGCGATGGCCGCACGGCAGTAGCGGCGCTGCCAGCACAGGGTGCCCTGGCGCTAGCCAGGTTCGCAGCGCGCCAGAGCAGTCTGGTGCCAATTGAAGGAACTCCCATCAGCGCTGCCATCACCCCTGATGGCAGCCAGGCAGTAGTAGCCAACCGCGACCTGGCGGCACTCCAGCTCATCAACTTAAGCGATGGCACGGTGACCAGCACTTTTCCCCTGGTGGCGCCAGCCGGCGGCACGGCCATTACCCCCGATGGCCAGCGGGTACTGGCTACTCTCCCCAGCCAGAACGGCATTATCACTTTGGATCTCAATAATGGCATGGAGCTGGCGCGCTGGCGCATTGGGAACAGGCCTACGGAGATCATCCTCAGCCGCAACGGCCAGGTGGCGCTGGTGCTCAACCGCGGCGACAATAGCCTGAGCGTGGTGGGTGTGGGGCTGGGGAACGAGCTGCAGCGCATCACGCTCGAGAGCGGTGATGTGCCGGTGGCACTGGCCATGAGCCCTAACGGCCGCTCTGGCCTGGTGCGCAACCAGCGCGGCGTGGTGCGAGTGTACGACCTGAGCAACGGCTTCCAGGCTGCCAGTTTAGTAGGTGGTCTGGCCAGCGGCGGCGTAGCAGTCACCGCCGACGGCCAGCGAGTGCTGGTGACCAGTGGCCCCAGCAACTCGGTAGGAGTGATGAATCTCCTAACCTCGGCCAGCGTTACGAACATCAGCGTCGGCCAGGAGCCACTGGACATAGCGACCAGTGCTGATAACCGCTTTGCTGCCGTGCTCAATGCTTCGGGCACCCTGAACCTCTTGGGGTTGCCCAGGGGCTGCCTGGGGGTGCGCACCCAGATCGACAGCACACCAATCGCCTGCGGCGACCATCTGACCGGCAGCCTCCCCGACCCGGTGAGCACTGGTCTCTTCGAGTTTGCCGCTACCCAAGGGACCGTGGTCACTATTGAAGTGCGGCCTCAGCCTGGTTCGGTCTTGAATCCCCGGGTGCTGCTCAGCCTGGTAGGTGATGGCGGGCGGCTGCGGGCTGGTGTCGCCGGCGACCGGGACAGCGGCCCGGCTGGTGGCGCCTGGATCACGGCCTATCCCCTGCCCCTCACCGGCACCTATCTGATCGAGGTCATTGCCGAGACCAGCGTGGAAGGAGACCTGAGCTACCTGGTTTTCCTAGAGCGCGAGGACAGCGCAGCAGTACAGGCAGGGCTGGCGGCAGCAGTGCAACTGGAAATGGGAGGCACTTTCTCCGGGACCATTAGCGCCCCAGGGGAACTGGACTACTACCGCCTCAGCGGGCAGCAGGGGGAGGTGATCCAGGCAGAGGTGGCTGCAGTGCGGCTGGCGTCGGCGCTGGACCCCATCCTGAGCGTTTTCGATAGCCAGGGGCGGCTCATTGCCCGGAATAACAACGCCATTGAGGGCATTGATGCCAGGATCGCCGTGCGCATCCCCAGCGACGGTATGGTGCTGCTCCGGGTGGAGAGCGCCGACCACAGCCAGGGGGGCGAAGCTTTCTTCTACGAACTCACTATCACCGGTGGGCAGCAATAAAGGAGGCAGTAGGGACGGTTCGCGAACCGCCCCTACACTTCATCCACTCTACAGCCTGGGCAAGCCAGGATTCTCGATCTCTAAACCT
>JACQHA010000398.1 GCA_016199255.1 Deinococcus sp. | reverse complement strand
TCGTCGCCCACGAACTTCTCGTAGATCTCCAGTACGCCGCCCAGCTTAATGTTGGCCAGCTCCGGGTCTAAGTGGGTAATGTCCAGGTACACCTGGTTCTGGCCAAAGACCCCCATGCCCATCTCCACGCATATTTTGAAGATGGCACGGGTGGCAATGTCGCGGGGCACTAAGTTGCCGTAGGCAGGGTACCACTCTTCCAAGAAGTACCAGCGCTCGGACTCGGGGATGTCTTGCCCCAGCCGGGAGTCACCTTTTTTCTTGGGCACCCACACCCGGCCCCCCTCGCCGCGCACCGACTCGGAAATGAGGCGCAGCTTGTCCTGGCCGGGGACACTGGTGGGGTGCACCTGGATGAACTCGCCGTTCGCATACCAGGCACCCTGCTGGTAGGCAGCAGACTGGGCGCTGCCGGTGCAGCTCAGAGAATTGGTGGAGCGGCCGAAAATGAAGCCAATACCACCAGTGGCCAGCATCACCGCGTCAGCGGGGAAGGCTTTGATCTCCATGCTGCGCAGGTCCTGGGCGACTAGGCCCCGGCAGGCGCCGCTCTCGTCCTGGACAATAGAAAGAAAGTCCCAGAACTCGCGCTTGGTGACCTTCCCGGCGTCTTCGTAGCGCCGCACCTGCTCGTCCAGGGCGTACATGATCTGTTGGCCAGTGGTGGCGCCGGCATAGGCGGTGCGGTGGTGCTTGGTGCCGCCGAAGCGCCGGAAGTCAAGCAATCCTTCGGGGGTGCGGTTGAAGGGGACGCCCATGCGGTCCAGCAAGTAGATAATTGATGGCGCCGCCTCGCACATGGCCTTCACTGGTGGCTGGTTGGCCAGGAAGTCGCCGCCATAGATGCTGTCGTCAAAGTGCTCCCAGGGCGAGTCCCCCTCGCCTTTGGTGTTCACCGCGCCATTGATCCCGCCCTGGGCGCACACCGAGTGGGAGCGCTTCACCGGTACCAAAGAGAACAGCTCCACCTGCTGATTGGCCTCTGCTAGCTTGATGGTGGTCATGAGCCCGGCCAGCCCGCCGCCCACCACAATAAATTTCCTTGCCATCTCTCCTCCTAAGGCGCCCCTAGCGCCAGTCGAGCCCGCAGCCCTGGCAAATAGGCCAGGAGCACTCCGCCTGCGACCGAGATAGCAGAGCTGATGACAATGGTCAAGAGCGGCACGTCCAGGCCGTAAAGCGAGATCATCCCCAATAGATAAAGAATGGCCCCGATTGAATTCCCCACCCACCCAGCCGCGCTCTGGGCTTTGGGCCCCGTGGCAATGCCCCAGACGATGGAGAAAGACCATAGCCCGTTGCCGAAGTGGAACGCCGCTGCCATGACGCCTAGCACATAGATGAACGACACCCAGGGGTTGACGATGGTCTGGCGCACCACCTCGTAGTCAAGCTCGAAGCCAAAAATCACCCTGCCCAGGCGGAACTGCCAGAGGTGGTAGAGCACGAAGGGGAACGTGATCAGCCCCGACACCCGCTGCAGGCTGTACATCCAGTTCCGGGGATAGCGATACAGCGCCACGTTGGAGCGGCCGGTGAAGCTGATCCAGATCCCGACCAGCCCATGGTAGAGCAAGGCGCCTACCAGCCCCAGCTCCAGCACAATGAGAAAGGGGATGCTGGAGAAGAAGCGGATGACGGCGTTGAAGTGCTCAGGGCCCCGGGCGGTCGCCGCGTTGGAATAGAGATGTTCCATCAGGAACAGCCCCACCGGCAGCACCCCTGTCAAGGAGTGTAGCCGCCGGAGCACTGTGCTACTCACTTTCATGAGCCCAACCCTCCTCATGTTACCTCGGCTTGGCGGAGGAGTGCCCGGGCTCGAACCCAGCGCTGGGATCGGTGTAGGCCCGGGCCATGTTGGCAGCAATCGCCGCCTCGCCAAACCCGGTGGCAATCAGCTTGAGCTTCCCTGGGTAGGTGACAATATCGCCGCAGGCAAACACCCCAGGCAGGTTGGTCTCCATCATGGAGTTCACCTTCACCTGATTCTTTTCCAGCTCCAGGCCCCACTCGGCTATGGGGCCCAGCTTGGCCAAAAAGCCCAGCATCATCAGTACCGCGTCCGCTGGCAAAACTTCCTCGGCCTTGGTCTTGTTGTGGTAGACCACCACTTCTTTAACCCAGCTGTCGCCCCTGAGTTCTTTCACCTCGTAGGGCACCAGGATGCGGGTCTTAGTAGCTGCCAGCCGGGCCATGTTTCCTTCGCTAGCGCGAAACTCCTCGCGCCGGTGCACAATGGTGCAGCTCTTGGTCCGGTCCGGCAGATTGATGCCCCAGTCC
>JACQHA010000392.1 GCA_016199255.1 Deinococcus sp. | reverse complement strand
CCACAAGCTCCACCAGGCGTGAGGCGCGTTGTCCAGCCTAGGAGCATGTGTTATACTGCCTGCCCGGAGGTGGTATCTGGTTAGAGAGTACCGTAGAAACGAGCAGATTCGGGTGCGCCAAGTGCGCCTGATTGATGAGCAAGGTGCGCAACTAGGGATCATGGACACCCGGGAGGCGATCCGGATCGCCCGGGAGCGGGAGCTCGATCTCGTGCTGGTAGGTGAAACTTCGAACCCGCCGGTGTGCAAGATCCTCAACTACGGGAAGTTCCGCTACGAGCTAGCCCAGAAGGAGCGGGAAGATCGGAAGTCGCGCAAGACCCAGGAGCTCAAGTCGATTAAGCTGCGGCCCAAAATCGATGACCACGACTACCAGACCAAGCTGAACCACGTGCGGCGCTTCCTGCAGCAGGGCAACAAGGTGAAAGTGACCATTATGTTCCGGGGCCGCGAGCGCCTGCACCTGGACCTGGGCAAAGATCTGCTCTTAGATGTGGCGAAAGATACGAAAGACCTGGCTAGCCCAGAGTCGCCGCCTAAGGTGCTGGGAATGGACATGAATATGATCCTGGTGCCCAACAAGCACCCAGGCGCTGGAGCTTAAAAGAGGAAAAATGCCAAAACTGAAAACGCACAAAGGGGCGCGCAAGCGCCTGGGCCTCACCGGCCGGGGGAAGCCCAGGGGCACCAAGGCTGGGAAATTGCACCTGAATGTGAAGAAGAGCGCCAAGCGCGTGAGGCAGAACACTGGCACCCAGATCCTGTCCAAGAGTGAAAGGCGCTTGGTGCGGCGCCTGCTACCTTACGACTAGGAGTACCTATGCCGCGAGCTAAACATGGTGTGGTCACCCGCCGCACCCACAAGAAGACTCTGAAGCGGGCCAAAGGCTATTCTGGGCGGCACCGCATCAGCCCTAAACTAGCCCACCAGACGCTGCTCACCGCTGGTGTCTACCGCTACCGGGACCGGCGCACCCTCAAGCGGGAGCGGCGCAACCTCTGGGTGATCCGGATCAATGCCGCCGCCCGGCAGGCTGGGCTGTCTTACTCCCGCTTGGTGGCCGGGCTGAAAGCTGCTGGCGTGGCCCTGGACCGCAAAGTCATCGCCGATCTGGCAGTGCGCGACAGCGCTGCCTTTGCCAAGCTAGTGGAGCTGGCCAAGGCCGCCTAGGAGCCTGTGTAACTCCGAGCAGGCCGCAGTATACCTGCGGCCTGCGTGCTCTGGGGAAGCATGCGCCAGGTCTTTCAATGGGTGGTGGGGCGGCGCCTGAGCCCCCCGCAGCTGATCATCCTCTCCTACCTGCTGGCGATGGCGGCCGGTGCCTTGCTGCTCTCTATGCCCTGGGCGCACGCCCGGGGCCACCGCCTGACCTTAGTTGATGCTCTGTTCACTGCCACCTCGGCACTGGCGGTGACTGGGCTGACCACCGTGAGCACTGGGGGGGATTTCTCCTTCTGGGGCCAGCTGGTGCTGCTGGGCTTGATCCAGATTGGCGGCCTGGGTATTATGACCTTCTCAGTGTTCCTGATCCTCTTAGTAGGCGGCCGGGTACGCATCAGCCAGCGGCTGCTGATTAGAGATGCCCTGAACGCCCCCGACCTGCGCAAGATTGTGCGGCTGATCCAACGGATTTTCCTCTTCACCTTCACTATTGAGCTCTTCGGCACAGTGCTGTTGTACCTGAGCTGGCAAGGCCAGCTAGGCTGGCAGGACGCCGCCTGGCCGGCGCTGTTCCACGCCATCTCAGCTTTCTGCAATGCAGGGTTCAGCATCTGGGACGATAGCTTGCTGCGCTACCAGACGCACCTGCCGACGCTGCTGGTGGTGATGGGGCTGATTATTTTGGGCGGCATTGGCTTTCGGGTGCTGGAGGAGCTCTTCGAGTTCCTGCGCCGCTGGCTGGGGAGCCTGGGGCGCCCTAGCCAGGGGCTGCCGCTCAGCCTGCATACCAAGCTGGTGCTGGTGACCAGCGGGGTGCTGATTGTGCTGGGTGCCGCCTTGCTGCTCTTACTGGAACTTCCCAGCCAGGCCAGCGCTCCCTGGCCGGCACGGCTCAGTGTGGCCTTGTTCCAGGCAGTGACTGCCAGAACTGCCGGCCTCAACACCATGGCTATTAGCCGGCTCCGGGAGGGCAGCATCTTGGTGCTCATGATGCTGATGTTCATTGGGGCCTCGCCGATGTCCACCGGGGGCGGGATCAAGACCGTGACCTTCAGCCTGTTCGTGCTTTCAGTAGTAGCCACCGTGCGGGGGCGGACTGACATCACCGCTTTTGAGCGGCGCATTGAGCGCTCGGCGGTGCTCAAAGCCAATCTGGTGCTGGTCATGTCGCTCGTGATCATTAGCCTGGGCACCATGCTGCTCTCAGCCAGTGAGCACTTTAGCCTGCGGGAGCTGGCGTTCGAGGTGGTGTCGGCTACCAATACCGTTGGACTCTCCCTCGGCATCACGTCCCTGCTGAGTGACACTGGAAAGCTGCTGGTGAGCCTGCTCATGCTCATAGGCCGGGTGGGACCTTTGACCGTGGTGCTGGCGCTGGGGCGCCGCCTGGAACAGGGGAGCCCGGTGCGCTACCCTACTGAAGGTGTCATTATTGGATGAGGGGGTGAGGTGCGACAGTTTGCCGTCCTAGGGCTGGGCAGATTCGGCTCGGCAGTGGCCACTGAGCTGTACCGCCTGGGCCATGAGGTGATCGCCATTGATAGCGATGAAGAGCGGGTCAATGCCGTGGCGCGCCAGGTGACCCATCCAGTGATCGCCGACGCCGCCCACCGCGACGACTTGCTCTCTGCCGGAGTGGCCAACTGTGATGTGGCGGTGGTGGCTTTTGGCGCCAACATGGAGGGCAATATTCTGGCCACCCTGCTCCTGAAAGAGCTGGGCATCAAGACCGTGGTAGCCAAGGCCCAGAACCAGCTGCATGAGAAGGTGCTCAAGCGTATCGGGGCCGACCGGGTGGTGCGGCCAGAGTACGACATGGGCAAGAATTTGGCCCAGAGCCTGTCGGATCCCGATGTGCTCCTCACCCTGCCGGTGGCAGAGAACTTCTCGGTGGTGGAGATCCGGGCCAACGAGAAAGTCAGCGGTGAGGTGCGGGAGCTGAACCTGAACAACCGCTTCGGCCTGAGCATTGTGGTGGTGATCAGTGCCAAAGGAGAAGTGAAGGGCGTGCCCCGGGCCGACACGGTGCTGCGCGCCGACGATGTGCTGGTGATTGCTGGCTTCAACCAGGCTATTGCCGAGTTCCGGCGGTTTCTGGAGTCGTGAACTACTTCCTCCAGGTGGTGCTGGCGGCCATGTCTCCTGTGGGGGAGCTGCGGCTGGCGCTGCCGCTG
>JACQHA010000391.1 GCA_016199255.1 Deinococcus sp. | reverse complement strand
GGCCACCAGCTCCAGCACCTTCTGCACCACTTGCTGGAATTTGGCGGCAGGCAGCGCTCCTACCACCTGGCCCAGGGGCTTGCTCTGGTAGAAGGCGATCATGGTGGGAATGGACTGGATGGTGTACTGGGTGGCTACGTCGGGATGCTCCTCGGTGTTCAGCTTCACAAAGCGCACCTTGCCCAGGTACTGGGAGGCGGCGGCCTCGAAGATCGGCGCAAAAGCCCGGCAGGGGCCGCACCAGGGGGCCCAGAAATCGACAATCACCGGTAGCTCTGACTCCAGCACCGTGCTCTTCCAGTTCTCGCTATCAGCTTGCCAGATCATGAATTCTCCTTGGTCCCGGGGACTTGATCTCCCCAGGTACAATGCCTCAAGTGTACTGCACTGGTCGGCCAGCGCGCTCTCCGTGCCTGGTCCAGGCGGACTGGGTCACTCCACGAACTCCTGCCGGCGGGCAGGAGGCTCTAGCCGACCCATGGCTACCAAGAGACCTTGCAGGATGGCGCCAGGGGTGGGTGGGCAGCCAGGGATGTACACGTCCACCGGCAGCACTTCCCCCACGCCAGGGTGGACGGCATAGCTTCCCCGGAACACGCAGCCCGTGCCGGCACAGGCCCCGACGGCAATGACCAGCTTGGGGTGAGGGGTGGCTTCGAAAGTGCGCAGGAGCGCTAGCTCCAGGTTGCGGGTCACCATGCCGGTGACGAGCAGGGCGTCCGCATGCCGCGGCGAGGCCACAATGTCTACCCCTAAACGCTGCAGGTCGTAGATGGCGTTCAGCGCTGCCACCAGCTCCCACTCGCAGCCGTTGCAGGAGCCGGCATCTACGGCTCGGACCTGTAGGGAGCGGCGGAACAGGCGCTGCACCTTCCAGTTCACTGCTTGAGCCAGCTCCTGAGTTGGCTGGCTACGAGCAGTCACTACCACTGCTGGCGAATGTTCAGCCATGGGAGGTCTCCTTTCGCCACGCCAGGTAGCGCCTGGGGACCAGCGCTCCCGATTGGTCCCGTACCAGCTGGAAGCGGGCCACCCCTTCCAGGTCGCGGGCGCTCGTAGCCGCCAGCTGGGTCTGGTGCGTAGGCACCAGCGCCTGGGTGGGGCACACCTCCTGGCAGGCGGTACAGCGCACGCAGCCCCGGTAGTCCAGGGACCAGGTACGCACCAGGGCCGGGGCGTCGTCGGCGATGCTGATCACCCCAGTGGGGCACACTGGAGCACAGCGCCCGCAGGCAATACAGGCGTCAAAACGAAAGGCCGGGAATCCCCGGCTAGGGGTGGGGTCGGGAGTGAGGGCGGGAGCAGTGGCCCGGCCGCGGCGCAAGTATTTCCATAATTGCTGCATAGACACCTACCGATCAGTGCACGAGTAGCACAGCTCGAAGCTCTTATTCACCAGGGGGAAGTCGGGGACAATGTTGCCCAGCACCGCTTGGGGAACTGCCGGCCAATTCTGGTACGAGGCAGAGCGCAGCCGGTAGCGGTAGATGGTGCCATCATTGCCGCCTTGCACCCAGTGGACACTCTCGCCCCGGGGGGATTCAATCCAGCTCAACGCCTGTCGGCGCGGGGGCAGGGGCGGTACGTCAGTGCGCACTGGCCCCGCTGGCAGGGTGCGCAAGAGCTGGTTTACCAGGTCCATGGACACCTGGGCTTCATCGGCTCTCACCATGAGCCGGCTGTACACGTCGCCAGCGGAGCGCAACGGCACCAGGAGCTTCAGGTCCGAGTAGGCCAGATAGGGATGGTCGCGCCGGGCGTCCCGGTCCACCCCAGAGGCCCGCGCCGCCGGCCCCACCAGTGCCAGCTCTAGCGCCACCTCCCGGGAGAGCCGGCCGGTGTTCTCCAGCCGGTCCAGCACCGAAGGGGAGGTGGTAATGCCGGAAAGTAGTTCCTGCAGGTCGCGGTAGGCCTGGGCCAATACAGTGCGGATGCGCTCCGGGGCGTGGCCGGGCAGATCAGCGCGCACTCCGCCCAGGGCAGCCACTCCCATCAGGTAGCGGTGGCCGGTGAGCTCGGCGTTCAGCGATACCAGCGCCTCTTTGCTGCTGGCTCCCAGGTAGTTGCCCAGGTGATAGCTCAGGCCGGCGCAGATGTTGCCCATATCCCCCAGGTGGTTGTAGAGCCGTTCCAGCTCCAGGTAGAGGGTGCGCAGGTGCCGGGCGCGGGGGGGGATCTCCACGCCTGAGAGGGCTTCCACCGCCTGGCAGAAGCCAATGGCGTGCGAAGCCGAGCAGGTAGCGCACAGCCGCTCTACCACTGGCAATGCTAGAGCTGGGGTGCGGCCCTCGATGAGCTTCTCCGCCCCGCGGTGCACGTAGAAAAGCTGCGCCTCCAGGCTCAGTATCTGTTCCCCATCCAGGAAAAAGCGGAAGTGGCCTGGCTCAATCACCCCAGCGTGGATTGGCCCCACCGGCAGCTGGTAGACACCCTGGCCGGTGACACCGGGCATATCTAAGTCGCCAGCTACCTGGAACGGCGAGGGGGGCAGCTGGGCATCTTTGCGCAAAGGAAAGAACCCCTTGGGCCAGCCGGGGTGCAGTACCAGCGGCCGCAGGTCCGGGTGCCCCTGGGGAAGAAACCCCAGTAGGTCGTGCATCTCCCGCTCGTGCCAGTTGGCCGCCGGCAGGCGAGCTGTGAGCGAGGGAAATACTGGAGCATTCTCATCCAGCTCAGCCTGCACTGTGATAAAGGCCCCAGCCCGGTCGGCAGCGAACACGAAATAGACCTGAAACCCCCGTCCCAGCAGCCGCTCGTCGCAGCCTACGCTGGTGGCCAGCCTGGCATCACATGCCTGGGCCACCTGGGCACAGACCTGGGCCAGAGCCGGCGCGGCCGTGACCACCGTCACCTGCTCAGGGCCGGCGCTCACCTGGAGCGGCCCCTCCAGGCGGCGCAGGGTGTTGATGACCTCAGAGAGCTTATTGCTCATGCCCTCACCCCAGCAGCGCGGCAATCTTGCTCAGCAAAGAGTTCAGGGGCTGGGGTACATACACTCCCAGCACTAGGAGCGGCACCAGCACCAGGGCGGTGGTAGCCAGCGCCAGCCGGGGCAGCCTGGGGTGAGGGGCGGCTTCGGAGCGTTCCCGTCGCTGGCTCAACACTCCCAGGGCATAGATGAAGCCGGCGAAGATGCAAAGCAACAAGAAGAGCAGCGCCCCGGCCTGGAACACCTGGCCGCTGGCCAGCGCTGCTCTGATCATGAGGAACTCACTGCTGAATAGCCCAAACGGCGGCAGGCCAATCAGCGCCAGGGTGCCAGCCGCCAGGATGAACCCTAGAGGTGGGAGGCTGCTGGCAGCGCCGCGCAGCTTTAGTAGCTGGCGCGAACCATAGTGCTGGACGAGGAGCCCGGCGGCAAAGAACATCAGGGCCTTGGCCAGGGAGTGGTTCAGTATGTGGAACAGCGCCCCGTAGCGCCCCAGGTCACTGGCCAGGCCCAAGCCAAAGGTAATGAGCCCCATGTGTTCAATGCTGGAGTAAGCCAAGAGCCGCTTCAGGTCCTGCTGTACCAAGATGAATGGGGTGGCCACCGCCACCGACAGCAAGCCAAAGAGCTGGAGCAGCTGCGGTACATAGCCCTCGCCGGCAGCCGGCGCCAGGAGCTGGGCCAGGCGCAAAATGGCGTACAGCGCCGTATTCAACAGCGCCCCAGACAAGAGCGCCGACACCGGCGTAGGCGCCTGGCTGTGGGCGTCGGGGAGCCAGGTGTGCATGGGCGCCAGGCCGGTCTTGGTGCCATAGCCAATCAGGATAAAGATAAACGCCAGCCGGGCCAGCGCTGGTGAGAGCTCTGGCGCTATTCTTTTCAAGGTGGCCCAGTCCAGGGTCTCCAGGGTCTCAGGCGCCACCAGGCTGGCGGCGTAGTGCAAAAAGATGATCCCCAACAGGGCGAAGGCAATGCCTACTGAGCTCAGGAAGATGAACTTCCACGCTGCCTCCAG
>JACQHA010000396.1 GCA_016199255.1 Deinococcus sp. | reverse complement strand
GTGAGCACCATGCCCACGCCCTTTTGATTGGCCAGCTGGCGTAGGATGGGGTTCACTTTGTCCTGTTCCTTCAGGCCGTGGCGCTGGATCTCTATATAGAAGCGCTCGCCGAAAATGTCCAGGTACTCGTCCAGCGCCTTTTCGGCAGCACTGGTGCTGGCCATGGCCTTGTTGGCAATCTCCCCGCCCAGGCAAGCGGAGAGGGCAATGAGCCCCTGGTTATGCTGGCGCAATAGCTCCTTATCCACCCGGGGCTTGTAGTAGTAGCCTTCCAGGTTGGCCAGGCTGACCAGCGTCACGAGGTTCTGGTAGCCCTGGAAGTTCTGGGCCAGCAGGATCAGGTGATAGAAGCCATGTTCCGCGCTGCGCACTTCGGTCTTGCGGTCAAAGCGGCTGCCTGGGGCCACATAGGCCTCTACGCCAATAATGGGCTTGATTCCCTCTTGCTTAGCGGCCTGGTAGAACTCGATAGCGCCATAGAGGTTGCCGTGGTCAGTGAGGGCCACGGCATTCATGCCCATGTCCTTAATGGCCTTCACCAGGTCTTTGATGCGAATCGCGCCATCGAGCAGGCTGTACTGGCTGTGTAGGTGGAGATGGACGTAACCCATGCTTCCCCTCTCGCTCCCTATGGCGTTACTAGATCCGCTCCATAGCAGGCCGTAGCACTGGTGTTCAGTCTAGCACTGCCGCGATGTCCGCGGGACCCAAGTACCCCGGTGAGGGGCGGCTCCTCTCTCACGGCCCAAACTCGCGCGCCTGCGGCGCGCTCGAACATGGGCCGTTCGCTCGGGAGCCACCCCTCACCGGCAGGCGCGCTGGCCTTGAATAGCGGCATTATGTTCCTGGAGCGTCCGTGACGGGCAGAACTCGCTATTGGGGCGGTGGTAGAAATAGAAGAACTGGTGCTCTGGTTCCTCGAAGCCATAAGCCAGCACCGCTTGCAGTGCAGCATGACCAGGATTGGAGATGGCACTCTCTGGCAGGCCAGGACGGGTATAGGTGTTCCAGGGAGTATCCTCATCCAGATCGGCGGCCACCAGCTGCGGCAGGTACTTGCGAGCGCCGTAAGCCACGGTGGCGTCGCTCTGCAGGCAGCCAATGCCCACCCCGTTCCGGCAGCCAAACAGCTCGGGGCGCCGCAGGCGGTTCCAGAACACGCCGGCGATAATGGGCATCTCAGCCTCGCTGCCGGCTTCGGACTGGACAATGGACGCTAAAATCACCCACTCGGGGATGCTAAAGGAGATGGCCTCGCGTGCGGCAATAGCCTGGAGGCGCTGCTGCACTTCTGGGGTCACCTCTTGCAAGAAACGCTCTAACATGGCGCTGCGCATTTCCTCGAAGGTGGTCTTCACGGGGAAAGTGTAGGTGGCGGGAAAGAGAAAACCCTCCAGGCTCCCTGGCGGGATGCCTGCCGGGCGGGGGGTGTTAGCATCTTTGGCATCGTCGGTCCAGGCGCGCACGTCGAGTGGCTCCGCTAGTGGCGCCACCTCCGCCAGCCTTTGGCCAATCTGGCTGGCGCGGAAGCCTTCAGGGATCGTGACCCGGAACACCCTGGGCCGGCCTCCCTGCTGCAGCTTCTCCACCAGCGCTGCCACGTCTTCCTCGCCGGTGAAATCGTATAAACCAGCGCGCAAAGCCCGGTCCTGGCCTGTGACCCACAGGTAGCCCAGGAGCACCTCTGGCCGGCGGATCAGGCCAGCGTCAGTGAGCTGGCGGGCAATGGAGCGAGCCGAGCCTGACTGGATCTCTAGCTCTACTGGGCTGGCATGAGTGGGGCTCAAGAGATACTGGATATAGAACGCGCCGCCAGCGGCCATCAGGATCAGGAACAGGAAGAGAAACACTACCAGTGCCCCGCTGCTACGCCGAGGTGCAGCGCGGCGCAGTGGTGGCTGGGGCCGGGGCAGCGGCGGGCGGCGGTCCAGGCACACATCCGAGGGCCTGGGTGGTGGACGGCGGGGCGGCGCCGTGCCAGGCAACTCCTCTGGCCTGGGGGGAGCCAGGGGCCGGGTACCGGGTGCCTGCGCCGGCCGGTTCTGGGTATAGACCCTACGCCGGATCTTCACGCCGCT
>JACQHA010000395.1 GCA_016199255.1 Deinococcus sp. | reverse complement strand
GCGCTGCTCCAGGCAGCGGCAGAGCTCAAGGCACCACATCACCTAGGCCTCACCGCCACCGCCAGCGGTTTTTACGGCTTCCAGGGCCGGAACGTGCCTGGCTTCCCACCCCGCGATCCAGAACTCTGGAAACACCTGGCGCAGGTGGGGGTGCTGAATCTGGAGATGGAGTCCAGTACCCTCTTCACCCTGGCCAGCCTGCGCGGGGTGCGGGCCGGCACCGTGTGCGCCGTATATGCCCAGCGGCCCAGAAACGAGTTCATTGCCGAGGGCGACATCCCTGCCGCTGAGGCGCGAGCCATTAACGTGGGGCTGCGTGCCCTGGAGGTGCTGCACGCCATTGACCAGGCCAAAGGCCAGGCGCCCTACTGGTATCCTGCACTGGGACTGAAATGAAGCTCTTTGCCTTCGACCTAGACGGCACCCTGTTGCCGGTCAACGGCGGCTTCACGCCAGAAACGCTTGCCATGGTGCGCGATCTGCAGCACCGAGGACATCTGGTGACCATTATTACCGGGCGCACCCTGGAGTCGGCCCGGCCCTGGGCGCTGCGCCTGGGCATAAATGCGCCGCTGGGGCTCCTGCAGGGCACAGTGGTGAAGCACCTAGACGGCCAGATCCTCTCCCAGCGCACCATGCCCTTTGCCCAGGTGCGCCCGGCCGTGACCCTGGCCGAGGCTGACCATCTGCAGGTGGAAGCCTTTCGCGACAGCGAGCTTTTCATCAACTACCTGGTGCCCGGCGCCCCCGAGCCCTTCGCCAACCAGGGGTTAGCGCCCAAGCTGGTGGGCAGCTTCGCTCACTTTGAGGCTGAGGTGAGCAAAGTGGTGATTGTGGCCAACCCCCAGTGGATCAGTGCCAAGCGGCCCCAGATCCGCGCTGCTGCTCCCCAGGCGCACTTCACCACTGCCGACGCCAACTACCTGGAGCTGTTACCTCCCGGTGTGAACAAGAGCACCGCCCTGCAGTTTTTAGCCCAGTACTATGGGATTGCCCAGCACGACACCATCGCCGCCGGCGACAACTGGAACGACACTGAGATGATTGCCTGGGCCGGCACCGGCATTGCCATGGGCAACGCTCCAGAAGTAGTCAAGTGCCAAGCCAAGCTGATCGTGGGCACAGTGGCCGACCACAGCCTGGTAGAGGCAGTACTGGCGCTGGCTTGAGACTATCTTGGCGTTGCCTTAGGCAGCCGGCGCATAAACGCTAGCACCTGGCTCTCCCACTCCCGGGCTACCAGATCCACCTCGGTAAGGTTCCCTTGCTGGGCCACAGTGATGGTGACGCCACCACCAGGGCAGAAGAATTTTTCGGCGCGGCGCAGTACCTCCTCAGCGCTCAGCTTGGTGAAGAGACCATACCTGGTAGCCACGGCTTCAGTATATCCCTGGTGAGACTGCAGCTAGCCCAGGACATTACACCAGCAGGAAGGATTTTGTTATGCTACCTGAGCGCACTATGGACGACAACCTGTGGTGCATACAGCCGCCGCCACTACCAGCTGAGCTGGAGCGGATTATGGCCGAGCTAGGGGTCGGGGTCCGGCTGGCTACTTTGCTTTTCCACCGGGGCGTGCGGGCTGGCAATGCCCGGCGCTACCTGCATCCCGAGCTGGTGCCAGTACCCATGCACCACCTGGATGAAGCTGTGGCGCGGCTGGCCCAGGCGCTGCAGAAGCGGCAGCGGATCTTGATCCACGGTGACTACGATGCCGATGGTGTCACTGGCACGGCGGTTCTCCTGTTGGGCCTGGGAGCGCTGGGCGCTGAGGTGCGGCACCACATCCCCAACCGGCTCACCGACGGCTACGGGCTGAAAACTGCCACAGTGCAGCGCTACTCTGGCCAGTGCGAGCTGATGCTCACTGTGGACTGCGGCATCACCTCGGTAGAGCCAGTGGAGGCAGCTAAAGCCGCCGGGCTGGAAGTGATTGTCACCGACCACCACACCCCAGACCTGGCTTTGCCCCAGTGCCTGGTGGTGAGCCCCAAGGTAGGCAGAGACGCCCCCAGCCCCCTGGCGGGTGTGGGGGTGGCCTATCACCTCTTGTGGGTGCTGCACCGCTCCCTGGGCCTGGAGGACCCCACCGAGCTCTTGGACCTGGTAGCACTGGGCACCATTGCCGACGTAGCCGACCTGGGAGGCGACAACCGCCCCCTGGTGCGGCGGGGCCTGGAAGTGCTGCAGCATTCCACCCGGCCGGGGATCGTGGCCATGCGGCGCCAGTCGCGATTAGACCAGGTGGACACCCAGGGGGTGGCCTTCCGGCTGGCGCCGCGCATTAACGCCGCTGGGCGGCTGGGCGAGGCAGACAAAGCCCTAGAGCTGCTCACCACGCCATCGCTGCAGCGCGCCCAGGAGCTCTCACTTTATCTAGAAGCACGCAACCAGCTGCGGCAGCGCCTTCAGGAGGAAATCCACCAGCAGGCCCGTCAGCAGGTGCGCTCTAGCACCCGGGCCATTGTGGTGTCTGACCCCAGCTGGCACCACGGGGTGATTGGCATTGTGGCTGCCAAGCTCTTAGAGGAGTTCTACCGGCCAGTGTTCATTATTGGCGGGGAGCGCGGCTCAGCCCGGAGCACTCCCGGCATCTCGGCAGTGGAGGCAGTGCGCTACGCCAGCCAGTACCTGAAGGGCTTCGGC
>JACQHA010000043.1 GCA_016199255.1 Deinococcus sp. | reverse complement strand
GGACCGAGCAGCGCGAAGAACTCGCCATCGTGGATCTCTAAGTCCACGCTGTCTACGGCAGTGACAGCACCAAAGCGCTTGCTCACCCCTTGGAAGCGTATGCCTGCCACTAGGATCCTCTCACTGTTTAATCCCGCCAAAGAACCTGAAGCCGTAGCGCCAGTTGACAAACAGGTAGAGCAGCAGCACTGGCAGGGTGTACAAGAGCGCGTAAGTGGACGTGAGCGTCAGAATTGGCGTGCCACCCTCGGTGTAGAACGAGTAGATAGCTGTGGCTGCCGGCATCTTGTCCGGGCTGCGCAGCAGGATAAAGGGGATCAGGAAGGTGCCCCAGGCGTTGACAAACGTGTAGATGGCCACCACCATCATCCCCGGCCTAGTAATGGGCAGCACAATGTCCCAGAACATGCGCAGCGAGCTGGCGCCATTCACCAATGCCGACTCTTCATAGGACCGGGGGATAGAGTTCATGAAGTCCCGCAGAATGAAAATCGCTGAGGGCAGGAAACCACCCATGAACACGAAGATCACTCCCAGGTGGGTGTCAATGAGCCCCAGCCGGAATATGAGGAGAAAAATGGGCACCATGGCTGCTGTGCCGGTGACCACCGAGGAGAACAAGATCAGCCCGTAGAGTGCCCCCTCTTTCCAGGGCAGGTGGGTGCGGGAAAGGGCGTAGGATGCCAGCATGGCAATCAGCGTGACCCCCACCATGGCGCCGCTAGCCTGGATGACGCTGTTACCAAAGGCTCGCATGGCAAAGGTGTTGCCGAACACCTGCTGGAAGTTGACCAGAGACGGCGGCCAGGAGGGCTCTACTGCCAAAGTGGCCCGGGGGTTAAATGGCGCAGTAAGCAGCCAGAGCATGGGCAGGGCGAAAAAGGCAGCCATGAGCGCCGAGAATACATAGAATCCCACCCGGCTCAGCACCAGCCACGCACTTCTCATACTCTAGCCTCCCGGCGCCTGAGGGCCATGAGATATATACTGCTCAAAATCAGGTTGATGAGCATCACCACCACTGAGATGGCGGCACCAAAGCCAAACCGGAAGTCCCGGAAGGCATGCCGGTAGGTGTAGATAGCCAGGATTTCGGTGCGGAACGCTGGCCCGCCACCAGTGAGCAGGAAGGGAGTGAACAGGTTGAAGGTCCACAGGCTAATGAGGATCAGGTCAGTGAGCAGGTGCCCTCTGATAAGGGGAAAGATAATGTCTTTGAACTTGCTCCAGGTGGAGGCCCCTACCACGTCTGCAGTCTCCAGGTACGACGGGGGTACGATGCTCAGCGCTGATGAGAAGAGCATCATGGAGAACGCCGCCCCGCGCCAGGTGTTAAACAAAATAATAGATACCATCGGGGCGTCCAGGAGCCAGTCTATGGGTTTAAGTCCCAGGTTGGAGAGCAGAGCGTTGAGGGAGCCAAAGTCCCGGTCTAAAAATGCCACCCAGAGGAACGCCACCACCACGCTGGGAATGATCCAGGCCAGAATGGCCAGGGTATACACCAGGTCTTTCAGGAACCCTTTGCGCTGGTAGAACACCCAGGCTAACAATAGCCCCAGCGCCGCCTGGCCCAAGAGGGCCGAACCCAGTACAAACTGTAAGGTCAGCTCCAGGGATCTGCCAAATTGGCCAGAGGCAAAGAGCGGCGGGCGCAGGAGCCGCAGGTAGTTGCCCAGGCCCACGAACTCTGGGTGGGTGGCGGTGCGCCCGGTGAGGGTGCGGTTGGTGAGGCTCAGATAAAAGATCCACAGCGAGGGGAACACCAGAAACACCAGGATGAAAAGCAGGGCGGGTAGCAGAAAGGCCACCGCCACCCGCCGCGAGATAATGCCCTGATGCTGTCGCATGGGGAACACTCTCAATGGTGGTGGGACCTAGGTCCCACCACCATGCGACATTGCTACCTCAGCACCCTAAAAGCCCGGCAGCTCTTCAGTGTCGTCGATGCCAACTGCGTCAATCACCGCCAGAGCGTAGGCCTCCATGGCCTCCCGCGGGCTGAACTCGCCGCTCACCACCCGCTCGGTCATGAGCTGGATCTGGGGCGAGACAGTCTGGGAGTACACCGGGAAGCCAGGCCGGGTAGTAGTGAAGGGCAAGAGGGCCCGGGCAGTCACTGTGAGGAACGCCTCATTGGGCACCGGCACGTCGTCTCTGGCGCGGATACGCGCCTGGTACTGCTGTGCTGCGTTCAGCCCTTCCTGGCTGTTCATGAACGTGAGCAGCTCCCAGGCCAGCTGGGGGTTGGCAGAGTTGGGGTTCAAGATGTTCCCAGTGCCGCCTGAGGCAGTGACAAAGTCCTGGCCGCGGATGCCGGAGCCGGGTGCTGTGGCCGGCATGGCTGCCCAGCCGACGACTGTGTCCCGGTTGGGGATGGCGTTGGAGCCGGTGGGGGATACCACCGCGCGCCAGAAGAAGTCCCCCTCAACCAGCATGGCGATCTTGCCTTCGCTGAACAGCTGGAAGGTACGGGCCCGGGCGTCGCTCAAGAGTTGAGTACGGGCATCGCCCAGTCCCTCATCTATGTAGATCTGTTTGTAGAACTGCAGGGTGCGCAAGATGCCGGGGCTGCGCACCACCCACTTGTTGGTGGCGAAGTCATAGGGCTGCTCGCCGGTGCCCAAGAGCACCAGGTAGTAACCCTGCAGGGTGGTAGCCTCGCCCATAGAGGTACCGGCGTTGATCTGGAGCGGGATCACATCAGGCAACGCCGCTTTGATCTGCCGAGCGGTGGCCAAGAGCTCCTCCCAGCTATGAGGCTGCCAGGCCCACCACTGAGGAATGCCTGCTTGGACAAACAGCTCCCGGTTGTAGAAGATCATTCGCACGTCGGTGCCTACCGGGATGCCGTACCGCTTTCCACCGAAACCCATGAGGTTCTGGATAGATGGGGCAATATGGTCCCACCCTTCCCACTCGTTTGCCTCAGGACCAATGATCTCGTCCAGAGCTTTGATCAGCCCAGCCTCGGCGAACTCTGGGACCCAGAAGCCGTCGAAAGCTATAACGTCAAAGCCACGGCCCACGCTCAGGTCCAGGGCATACTGCTGTTTCAGTGCCTCGTCGCTGCCGCCAAACTCGGTGAACTGCACATCCACGTTGCGGCCAGCGGCGGCCATCCGCTCCTCAAAGGTGGGGATGACGAACTCATTCAGCCACTGCACAGTCTGCTGGTTCACGCCGCCGGTGACACAGCGGCAGGTGTAGGTAATCACCTCTACCTGCTGGGCCCAGGTCTGGGCTGAGAGACCCACTACCAAGGTGAGAAGTGCTAGTCCTGGCAGATATCGAAGCATGTTCTTCATAGATCCTCCTTTACGGTGAGTAGATCCCTGGGTGCCATACAGTATGGTACCAGCACTGTTTTCCGAAGTTTTCCTCCTCCTTTCCGGACTTCTCGGATCGATTCGGTATACTGCCAAAACAGCTAAACTATGCAATGTAGGCTGTGCGCCTGGGGTGCTTCGGGAGAAGCCAACTCCGGGGACGGTTGAATTTTATTATATGCTGCCGGGCAGGGCGGGGCAACCAAGGGTGAGCTGGTGCCTCGTCCCCTGTGCAATAGAAGAGTTGTGCAAGGAGGTGGACATGCGCTACGACGACGCCATGCCGATTTATTTCGACGGCGTCAGCATTCTCCCGGCTTATTCGGAGCTTGACCGGGAGAGTGAAGTGGACTTGTCGGTGACTATTGGGGATGCCGGGCTCACCTGTCCATTGATCCTAAGTCCCATGGACTCCTGCAGCTCGGTGCACACGGTGCGGGTCATCACCCGCCTGGGTGGCCTGGGAGTGCTGCACCGCTTCTGCTCTATTGACCACCAGGTGGCCATGGCCACCGAGCTGCTGGGAGAGTTCGGGCCGGGCCTGGTGCATGTGGCTATTGGCGCCAGCGGCGATGCTAAAACCTGGCTGGAGCGGCTCTGGGCAGCGGGGGTGCGGAACTACTGGATGGATGTGGCCCACGGCAACACTGCCAAGGCCCACCACATGGCTGCCGAGGTGCAGCGCCGCGGGGGCTTTGTGGTGTCTGGCGCAGTGTGCGTACCGCTGGACCCATCGCAGTTGTCCGGGGTGCGCTACCACGCCATTAAGTACGGTGTAGGCGGTGGCCAGCTCTGTGCCACCCGGAGCCAGCGCGGCGTGGGCACGGCTTCTTTGGACCGGCTGGCGCTCATGCGCCGGGCAGCGCCTGAGAGTACGATGTTCTTTTACGATGGCGGCATCCGCTCCAGTGGCGACATCCTCAAGGCCCTGGCGTTTGGCGCCGATGCGGTCATTATTGGCTCCCTCTTCGCTGCCACGTTGGACAGCCCGGCCCCGTTTGTGGGTGAGGGTCTCAAGATGATCCGGGGTATGGGGAGCACCGAGGCGCAGCTGGACCATGGCCTGGACGAAGAGGAGATTGTGAGCGAAGGGATGGTGCGCACCGTCCCAGTGTCCCGCAAGCTGGAGAGCGTCATCAAAGAGCTAGTGAAGGGCCTGAAGTTGGGCTTCTTCTACACCGGGTGCCGGTCTATAGGCGAGTTCCGGGAACAGGTGCAGCTGGTGCGGGTTTAGAGAGTTTTGGGCTGATCGGGGCGGCACGGGGGGCATGGGTCCCAACTTAAGGCAAAAGAGACTATCTGCAAAGCTTTTTTTGACCCCAGACCCTGCTGCTGCTCCCTTTCCCTGCTGAGCAGCTATCCATTACCCACATCTTTCTTTCTTGCTCTCCTGGAGGAGGCTCCACTGTGGAGATCACCGCATTCGTGGCAAGGCTGATGACAGAGATAGTGTTGCTGTCATGGTTGAGCACATAGACGCGGGTCCCGTCCGGGTGCACGGCCACACTTACAGGAAACTCTCCCACAGGCACCGAGGCAACCACGGCATCGGCATCCGCCGTTGCGGGGGCATCAGGGTTGAGAACACTCACCGCACTGATATCGCGACCTGTCACATAGACCCGGGAACCATCAGGGTGCACCACCACTTCCTGTGGGCCACCACCCACGACTATGGTAGCGATCACGGCATTCGTGGCAGGGCTGAGGATCGAGACTGTGCCACTATTAGTGTTTGTCACATAGACGCGGGAACTGTCAGATGGACGCTCTACTCCCTCCTCATCCGCCAGTAGTGCTGCCCCCGCTGGCGCTGGCCCGCGCCCGGTTTGCAGCGTGGCCGGGCGGAATGTGTTGGGGCAGGGCCACCTTGTCCCGGGGGCTAAGTTCTTAGATGATATCTGGGGGTTGAGAATGCGGGACCTTGGGAAGAGTGACGCAGCACCTATGCTCTACCGCTGTCCGTGGGCCACCAATGACCGGTTGATCCGCTACCACGATGAAGAGTGGGGAGTGCCTGTTCATGATGATCACCGGCACTTGGAATTCCTTGTCCTCGGTGGTGCTCAGGCCGGCCTCAGCTGGGACACCATCCTCAAGCGGCGCGAGGCCTATCGGGTAGCCTTTGTTCACTTCGACGCCGCCACCGTCGCCCAGTATGGCCAGCAGAAAGTGGAGCAGCTGCTGGCTGATTCTGGCATCATCCGCAACAGACGCAAAATCACCTCCGCTATCCAAAACGCTCGGGCTTTCCTCGCTATCCAAGCGGAGTTCGGCAGCTTCGATACCTACATCTGGCAATTTGTCGGGGATCGGCCCCGGACAAACTCCTGGCGGTCCCTCCAAGAAATTCCTGCCAGGACACACCAATCTGACGCAATAAGCCAGGACTTACAGCGGCGAGGGTTTACGTTTGTAGGCTCAACTATCTGCTACGCGTTTATGCAAGCCACTGGCCTGGTCAACGACCACCTGGTCCGATGCTTCCGGCATGCCGCAACTGTCCATCACTACCGGCCTTAAGGGGCCCGGGGCACCGCATTGGTCCCAACTTAAGGCTCGCCCCATACGCGGCGCTCCTCCTCCTCTCGGTCCCGGCGGAAGACCATCTCCACTGAGATCCGCTCCACGGGCTCTGCCAGCGCCTGCGCCACCTGGTGGCAGACCCGGAGCAAGACCGTGTAGAACAGGAGCGTGGCCAGGATCTGCAGCCAGCACGGGCAGGGTCAACAGCCGCGCCCGCATCCGAATCACCCGGTGGGGAGCGCGGGGATCGCGCCGCTCCAGCTGGCGCGGGGCCAAGAGGGAGGGACTCAGCAGCGCCCACAACTGCTGTTCCACCTCCGCCACCGTCGGCGCCGGCACTGGTACTCGGTGCCGTAAATCCAGATTGGGTCGGTGCTTCGCCTGCTGGTGTGCCATGACGGTCCTCCTCTCGAATGGTTGATGATAGCGCACCAGACAGGAAGGGACAGACCCGCCAGCGCTTAAGTTGCGACCAATGCACGGGGGGCCGCCCCTACCCCTAGTTCCCTCCAAACTTGATGCCCTGCGCCAGGGGCAGTGCCTTGCCCCAGTTGATGGGGGTGGTCTGGCGGCGCATGTAGGCTTTCCCGGCGTCGGAGCCCGCTTCCCTGCCGCCGCCGGTGTCTTTCTCGCCGCCAAAGGCCCCGCCGATCTCGGCTCCTGACGTGCCGATGTTGACGTTGGCAATGCCGCAGTCGGAGCCCCTGGCGC
>JACQHA010000405.1 GCA_016199255.1 Deinococcus sp. | reverse complement strand
GCGCAGGCGCTCCAGGTGGCACTAAGTGGCCAGCGCCGCAGACTGGACCTGGGCTACTGCCAGCAGGGGCGCTTTCTCATCACCGCTGGCGTGGGACTGGACGCCGAGGCTTTCCGGCGGCTGGACCCCAAGCTGAAGCGGCTAGTGGGGCAGCTGGCCTACTACGGCACCTTCATCCAGACCCTGTTGGAATTCCAGCCCAAGGAGGTCACTGTCGACTGGGACGGCGGCCATTTCCAGGGGCTGGTGTACCTGGTGATGGTGGTGAACTGCGACCCTTCTGCCGGCACGCCGCTCCGACTGGCCCCTGCCGCTTCCCCCTCCGATGGCCTACTAGACATGCTCATCTTCGGCGCCCGGCCACCTTTTGACCTGCCGAAGAAGCTGGGGCTGGCGGTGCTGGGCCAGTTAGTGAAAGACCCCACGGTGCTGCAGTACCGCACCCGCAGCGTCACCGTCACCGCTCCCACGGCGGTTCCAGTAGAACTAGACGGCGACTACCACACGGAAACGCCGGTCACCATCGGCCTCGAGCCAGGGGCGGTAGAGGTGAAGGTGCCCTAGGACAGCCGGCGTAGCACCTCGTCTTTGATGCTGTAGCTGTGCTCTGCGCCGGGGAAAGTGCGCTCTTCCACCTCCCGGCGGTACTGGCTGAGGGCTTCGACAATAATCTGGGTCAAGTTAGCGTAGCGCTTGGCGAACTTGGGACTGAAGCGGTCAAAGAGCCCCAGGGCGTCGTGCAGCACCAGCACCTGGCCGTCGGTCTGGTTCCCGGCGCCGATGCCAATGGTGGGGATACTGACCCGCTGGGTGATAAGCTCGGCCAGCCGGTCCGGGATGGCCTCTAGCACAATGCCAAAACAGCCCGCCTCTTCCAGGGCCTTGGCGTCAGCCAAGAGGCGGCGCGCAGTCTCCTCGTTGCGTCCCTGCACCTTGAAGCCGCCCAAGCTAGAAGCTGTCTGGGGGGTGAGGCCCACATGGCCCAGCACCGGGATGCCGGCGTGCACCATGGCAGCAATGGTGGAGGCCATCCGTTCCCCGCCCTCCACCTTCACCGCGTCCATTCCCGCCTCTTTGAGAAAGCGGCCAGCGTTGTGCACGCTCTCTGACTCCGAAACCCCAAAGGAGAGGAAGGGCATATCGCCAATCAGGAGCGGCCGGCGGGCGCCTCGGGCCACTGCCCGGCAGTGGTGCAGCATCTCGTCCAGGGTCACCGCCAGGGTGTTGTCATAGCCCAGCATCACCATGGCCATGGAATCCCCCACCAAAATGCTGTCCAGCCCGGCCCGATCTACTAAGAGGGCAGTGGGATAGTCATAGGCGGTGATCATGGTAATGGGCCGCTTGCCCTTTAGCGCCTTGAAGTCGGCAACGGTAACTTTGGTCAGTTCCTCAGCCATGTCCAGCACCCTTAGGCCAAGACTTCTTCCAGGAGCGGCGCGATTCCCAGCTCCTGGGAGCCAGCCAGCCGCACTAAGTCTACTACGTCCAGGGACGTTCCCTGGCGCCACAGGCCGGCCAGGAACTCGCCTGCTGCCGGGTCTTCAAACCAGGTCTCGCCATAGCGCGCCTCCAGGTGGCGCCGCAGCTGGGCTTCGGCGATCCAGGCCCTGAGGTACTGGGCGCTATAGAAGTGATCGTCCAGGTCTTCCAGGAAGCGGCTGGTGGCGTTCTCCACGCCAGTGGCGCTGTTCAGCAGCCCCCGGTAGGCCTCGCCCAGGGGCTCTAAATTGTCGCCAGAGCGGTGCAGCTCCAGCTCAAAGAGCAGCTTGCCGCAGTAGCGGCGCACCATGAACACCTTGTAGAGTCGTTCAAAGCGCAAGAACTCCCGCTGCCGGCGCTGCCCCAGCACGTCGTGCAGCCAGGCTTCTGCAGCCAGCAGGTTGTCGAACAAGAAAGCATAAGCCTCGGACAGGGAGGCATCCCCCATTTTGCGGAAGGCATAAGGCAGCTCGGCGGAGGTATTGCCGTAGTGCTCGGCGTGGCCAGCTTCATGGAAGAGAGCATGGTAATCGCTGCGTCCCCCCCGGGGATTGATCACCAGCTTCACCTGGCCAGGACAGCGGATCACGGCACAGAACGCCCGGGGTGACTTCAGCGACCGGGATTCCAGATCCAGTTCAATGTTGCTCTGCTGCCCTAGATCCAGCCCCAGGCCGGCCAGG
>JACQHA010000404.1 GCA_016199255.1 Deinococcus sp. | reverse complement strand
GGAGCGCCGCCAGCAGGAGCAAGACCACGAGCCGGCGCGGCACTCGCTCCTCTAGAAGATGTCTGGATAGAGCAGCTCCGCCAGGGTGCGCACCGCATCCCCCGCCCGCGGCCCAGGCGCCAGCTCAAACGGCACCGGGTCCAGCTCAAACACCCGGCCGTTCCTAAAGGCACTCAGGGTCTGGAAGAGCGCGTCCTGGGAGAAGAAGGTAGTGGCATTAGGCGGCGGCCCGGCAGAAATAAAGAGGATCACGTCAGGATCTGCCGCTACTAGCTGCTCCAAGCTAAAGAGCACAAACCCGGTGAACCGCCCAGCCGGGGGGCCGCTAGTGGCGATGTTGACGCCTCCTACCTGCTCCACCAGGTTGCCGATATAGGTCTGGGGTGTGGCAGCAAACGCCATGCCGCCAGCGAACAGGGACACATACACCGTGGGGCGCTCTAGGGGCAGGCGGTCCTGGATATCGCGCAAAGTACGCTCTAATCGCAGCGCCTCCAGCTCACCGCCGAAGCGGTTGCCAATGACTTCCCCTACGAACGCCAGCGCCTGGCTCACCTCCTGATAGGTCAGCACCTGCACAAATACCACTGGTACGCCCAGGGCTGCCAGTTCCGCCACCTGGGCAGCGTTAATCACCGCATCAGCCAGAATGAGATCGGGAGTCAGCGCCAGGATGGCCTCCAGGTTGGGGTCCTGGGAACGACCGATCTTGGGCAGATCCTGAACCTCTGCCGGGAAGGTAGCAGACGAGGGCACACCCACTGCCGTGCCGCCCACGGCGTACAGCAGCTCAGTAGTAGTGGGGCTCAAGGCCACAATGCGCTGCGGCCGGTCCGGCACCTGCACCACTCTCCCCAGATCATCAGTCACCGTCCGGGTGGCACCCTGGCCCAGCGCCAACCCCACTACGAGCGCCATCAGCACGCTCCCAACCAGCACTCTCATGTCAGTACCTCCTCTGCCGGCACTGCCGGTCCAGCACCAGAGTACCCCGGCGCCTGCGGCGCAGGCTAGCAGCTTCCCGGGGCCAGCCACCAGAGCCGATTGGCCTAGCCGCTGGCATGTTATACTGACCCAACTCTTAGGAGGGGAAGACAAGGAGGATACGATGCCTCGGACTCCGACGCTGCTAGCGCTCGGCCTACTAATCACCGCCACTGCCCTGGCTCAGCCCCTGAGCTCCCTAGCGGCACTAGAACTGGCATTTATCAGCGACCGGGACGGCAACCAGGAGCTCTATGCCGCCAGTCGGGACGGCGAGGTGCAGAGCCGCCTGACCAATACACCAGGCAGCGAGTTCGACCCTTCCTGGTCTCCTGATGGCAGGCTGATTGCCTATGTGGTGAACACCCCAGATCAGCGCTGGGAGGTGTGGACCATTGCCCCAGACGGCTCTGGCGCTGCCAAGGTGACGGACCTTCCCGACTACAGCGGCGAAGCCGCTCTGCGTCCCGCCGGTGGCCTGGCGCCAGGCTGGCTGGCAGGTAGCGCCCTGTTGATCCAAGGGCGCCCGGGCGGCGCCCTAGACGGCACCTGGCAGCTCTACCGGGTCAACCTGGACGGCACTGGCCTGGAGCAGCTCACTTCTGCCGGTGGCAACTTTGGCTTTCAGGTGTCGCCTGACGGCCAGATCATTGCCTTCATGTCCGACCGGGACGGCAACGCTGAAGTGTATCTGATGGACTCAGCCGGCACCAACCAGCGCCGGCTGACTTTCTCGCCCAAGCTGGATTCCCCGGCTTCCATCTCCAGCGACAGCCGGCTGGTGGCGGTGTCCACCTTTACCAGCGATTTCTCCCGCCAGACAGTGTCGATCTATGAGCTGAGCACTGGCCGGCTGCTCCAGGTAAGCCAGAACGCCGAGAGCGCTACCTTCTTCCCCCCCTCCTTTATCAGCCCCGAGTCCTATGGGTTCCTGCGGCCAGAAAACGGCAGCAAGACCTTAATCGGCCGGTTCGGCCTGGGCCCGGGCGGCGAGGACCCCTTCCCCGCTCCCCTTCCCAATCTGGAGCAAGCCAGCAATTTGCGCTTCGCCAGCGGTGACGTCACCCCCCTGTCGCTCGACGTGGTCCTGCCCGGCGACACCCCACAGCTAGCTATTTTAGTGGTCCAGGACACGGCGGGAGTTTCTTTCCTCATTAACCAGGGCAATAACTTCGAGGCGGCCTGGAGCCCGGTGGCTCCAGTCGAGGGAGAGGCACCTGGGGCTGCCCCTCCAGCGCCTGAGGGATCACCCGCCCCAGAAACCCCCGAGGGTCCACCAGCCAGCAGCGGTGAAGCCGGGGAAGGGATTTACTCCACTCCCCCCAGCACCACTACCCCAACTGCCCCGCCGGTGATCACCCTTCCGGGAGCGGGTGGGATGTAGGCGCAGCGCGCTGCGCCCCAGGCGCTGGCTCCAGCTTCAGCAGCGCCCAGCAGGCGGCTAGCACCAGGCCCAGCACAACAATGTAGCCGCCCACGCCCACCAGGAACGTGACGAAGACGCCATAGGGCCTGGCCAGCCAGGCGGCGCCTACCAGAATCGCCCAGCCCAGCGAGGTCAAGGTGAGCGCCGTGAGATCGGTGCGGCCAGCGCCCCGCAGGGCGCCAATGAGCACGATGCCCAGCGCGTCAAAGGGCTCGACCAGCGCCAGCAGCCGTAGCAGCCGTGTCGCCAGCGCTTGAGTAGCCGGGTCCGGGGTGAAGCGCTGCACCAGCCAGGGGGCCAGGAAGAAGATGGCCAGCGCCAGTGACGTAAATACCATCACTCCCAGCCCAGCCGCCACCCACCCTATCTCCCGAGCAATGCGCACCTCACCCGCCCCCAGGCGCTGGCCCACCAACGTAGTCACCGCCACCGACAGGCCGATGGCCGGTAGAAAAACCACGCCAATAATCGACAGGCTAATCTGCCGCCCATCCAGGGCCAGCGTTCCCAATGAGGCCAGGATCACTGTGGAGAAAATGGTAAACGCTCCCCGCTCCCCTAGCGCCTCCAGCACTGCCGGGACGCCAATGCGCGCGATTCTGGTTAGTTCCGCCACCGTAAAGCTCTGGGCCTGCAGGAACTCGCCAAGCACCGGCCGGGCCAGGGCCAGCCCGACCAGCGCTGCCCCCAGCGTGGCATAGGCTGCCCCTACCAGGCCGAAGCGGGGGATCAAGATAACGTCTAAGACGATATTACTCACATTCACTGTACCCATGACCAGCAGCGCTGCCCGGGTGTTGCCCCGGGCCCGCCAGGTAGCAGTAGCGCACCACACCAAGAGGAGTGGCACCCATCCCAGGCTGCGCACCTGGAGATAGCGAGCGCCCAAGGGAACCAGCGCCTCTGGTAACTGCAGGACCGACACCAGGGTTTCGGGCAAGAGCATGCCTACCGCGGTCAGGGCCAACGCCAAGGCCATGCCCAGCCAGAACATAGCCGCCACATAGCCTGCCTGGCTGGTTTTGGCGCCGTAGGCCTGGGCCACTGCCACCGTGCCCCCTATGGTCACCAGCGTAGGAAACGAGCCCAGAAACCCCCAGATGGAGGAAACAAAACCCATGGCTCCCACCTGGCTGGTGCCTGCTTGGCTGACAAAGTAGGTGTCGGCCAGGTCCAACAAGTTGACGGAAATCATCTCCAGCACCACTGGCCAGGCGACGCGCAGGATCTCTC
>JACQHA010000403.1 GCA_016199255.1 Deinococcus sp. | reverse complement strand
TTGAAGATGGTGGTCTTCCCTGCCCCATTGGGCCCAATGACCCCCAGGATCTCTCCTGGGCGCAAGTCCAAGCGATAATCCTCCAGGGCAGTGACCCCGCGGAAGTGCTTGGTCAGGCCCCGGATCTCTAAGCAAGACGTAGCCACCGACATCAGGTCATACTCCCTCCTACTAGCCGGGGGTGCATAAAAACACGCCAGTCAGAATAACATACCCACTGCCCAGCGCCCAGGGCGGGGCTGCCTAGAGCAGTTTTCACACGCACGCCGCCATATCCCCAGGGTAGGGGTGAACCTGGTGTTCACCCCTACCTATCAGATTCAGCGCGACCAGACCGAGTAGGACACAGGCAAGTGAAAGCCGCTCGAGGCCACCAGCTCAGGCGCTCGCACCACCTACTGGGGGTACGCGAGTATCAGAACCACTGGATGGCGTTGGTGCCCTCGGTGGACAGCGGCCCGCCGCGCTTCACCTCCACCCCGCCTACCACCGTGGTCAGGCGTACATCGGCCACTGCCCGGCGAGGCGGCGCCATGCCAGCAGCGTCGAAGATCAAGCCAGTCTGCCCCTGCTCATCGGTAATGGTGAGGATCCCAATGGTGCGCGCCTCCATGGGAGAAATCACCAGGCTGGTGGGTGTTATGCGCCCTTGGGTGATGATGCCCACCAGGTAGGCTGGCGCCCCAGCGCGGTTCTTGATGGTCCAGCGGGTAATGGCACCTGCTGCCCGGTTCCCTGACTGATCGAACGCTGTCACTACCCAGCGCACCTCGCCAGAGCTACCATCCAGGAACCACTCAGTGCCAGCCGGTGAGGTTGGCGCGGTCTGGCCCACCGGGGCCAGCACCCGGGCCACGCTGCCCGCCGTCTGCGCCTGGGCCAGGGTGACGATACTAGCCACCAGTCCAAGGAGAAGTCCCGTTCGCCGCATACTTTTCCCTCCTCGCTTCATTTGGCTTTGCGCCGGCTGCGGCGCTTAGTGTCCCCCAGGGACATCCACCGGCCCTTGGAGCGGTACACTGCGTCGGCGATCTCCACCGACTTGTACCCGTCCAGCGCCGTCACTGGGGGCTCACCCTCGCCCAGCGCCGCATTGATGAACAGCCTGTCCTCTTCGGCATAGCCCCACTTCTCGGGGATGGCGAGCTGGAAGAAGTTGTGCTCCACCACTCCCCGCTCTAACCCGGGAGAGTAGCGCACCCGCTCCATCTCTTCGGTGACCAAGGCCTGGTGCTCGGCGTAGAGCTCAATGGACTCGAAGGGATAGATCCAGGTGGTGTGCGCCGACGAGGTAAAGGCGCAGGTGACGCCATTCTTGAACTCCATAACGATGGAGAAGTCATCAGCTGTGGGATAGACATTCTGGTTGGACAGGGCAATGAGCCGCTCGACATCGCCCAGCAGCCAGCGGGCCATGTCGAAGAGGTGCAGGGTGCTCTCATAAAGAAAGCCACCAGTGACCTTGGGATCCCACACCCAGGAGGGCTTCTTGAGCTCGCCACGGTTCATCTTGATGTGGGCGGAGAGAGGCTTGAACTCGCCAGAGGCGATCAATTCCTTCAACCGGGTGTACACCGGGGCGAACCGGCGGTTATGTCCCACCTGGAACACCCCCTTGGCTTTTTTAGCAGCCGCCACTACCTCCTGGGCGCTCTGCAAGGTGACCGCCATGGGCTTCTCACAGAAGACTGAGCAACCGGCGCCCAGTGCCTTGATGCTGGCTTCCACATGAGTGGCGTTGGGGCTAGTAATAAACACCGCCTGGACGCCACTATCCAGCAGCTCGTCTAGGCCAGAAAGCGCCTTGGCCCCGCACTGCTCCGCCAGGGTCTTAGCAGCGACGGCCACCGGGTCGGCCACGGCGGTGATGCTGACCTGCTTGTCCCGCTGCAAGATCTGACTGTGGGTACGGCCCATGTAGCCGGCACCTAAGATGCCTACTGTTAGTGCCATCCTGCTGCCTCCACTGCCTGCTTGGCGCGACGATACGCCTCTTGCGCCGTCTTCATGGGATCCCAGCCCCAGTACTCAGGGCGGAATAGTTCCACTGATGCCAGCTTGGTAAAGCCAATTTGCTTCAGGCCACCGAGAATGTCTTGAAGAGGAATCACCCCCAGGCCGGGAAACAGCCGGTGAGCGTCGGTGAGCTGCTCTTTGGGCAGGTTCTCGCAGTCATCCAGGTGGAGCACATAGAGCTCATCAGGCTTCAGCCGGGCAATGTCAGCCAGCGGGGACCCGCCAGCATAGAAGTGGAAGCAGTCCAGCACCAGCCCCACATTGCTTAGCTGGGCTTCCCGCACAATATCCAGCGCCTGGCCTAGCTTGCTCACTGAGCGCCCTACCTCGCCAATCATTTCAAATGCGAGCTTCACCCCAGTAGGCTGCGCCAGCGCCGCTAGCGCCTTCAGCACCTTCACCGTGTCGGCCTTGACGGTGGCGTCGCTGGCTCCTTTGGGCCTGGGGCCAGGAACGATGATCACATAGGGGCAGCCCAGGGCCTGGGCATACTCGCAGAGCTGCTTGGTTCGAGCCTTCACCTGGTTAGAGTCGGCGCCGTAGTTGATGTTCTCCACTGAATTTATGGCCAGCGGCTGCAGCCGGTGGCGCTCTAAGAGCTTCTTGGCATCAGCCAGGGTGTGGGCCTTCAGATACTCATCCAGCTTTGCCGCCCAGATCTCCAAGAGGTCAAACCCGGCAGCGGCTGCCACCCTGGCATCAGTGGCCAGGTCGGCGCGCATGGTGGTAGCGCCGTTGAGTCCCAGTTTCATGTTGCTTCCTCCTTGTTCCTTTCTCTACAGCGCTCAATGAGCTCCACGAGCGCCCAGCCAGCATACTGCGCCGAGCAGTAGTGTGCTGCCGCCCGGGCCTCAGGTTGGGCATTAGCCGGAGCTACTCCCAGTCCCACTGCCTCCAGGAGACCCACGTCTCCAGCAGCATCGCCTAGCGCCGCCGCCTCCAGGGGGGTTACCCCCACAGTTTCCATGAGCCACTGGGCACCCTGGCGCTTGGACACGCCGGGGATCAGCACATTGATACAGGTTGGGCCGCAGTCCACTTCAAGGACCCAGCGGTGCTGCTCTACTGCACGGCGCACTATCGTTTCCACATGGGCCAGGGGAAGGTCCTTGGGGTACACCGTGGCGCTCGCCACCTTGCCTAGCTGCAGGATGAGCTGGGGATGGGCCTGGGCAAACTCCATAAAGGCCGCTACCTGGCGCCGCCCGGCGTTTGAGACCTGGGGATGGAAGGCGTAGCGCTGCCCCTCCAGCCAGAACAGCCCGGCGCCGTTCTCAAAGCTCCCGGGCAGGTGGGCGTCAATGGCCTGGAGCATTGCCTCCACGTAGGCCTGGGGCCGGCCGCTGGCTAGCGTAACCGCAGGACAGAGAGGATCAGTGCGGGCGCGGCGGTTGGTCTCCCCCACCCTTTCCAGCACCTTGAGGTCCAGCGGCAGCCCGTCGCCTGGGGTGAGGCTGCCATCAATGTCGGCCACAATCAGCTTGATCACGCCGGCTCCTCAGCGCTCAGGAGGCAGATTCCTCGCTCGCCAATCTCTAGTGTGACTGGGCTGCCTGGGGGCAAGAGGCCGCCCGCTAATTGATACTCGGTGACGCTCACCTGCCCCAGGGCAGTTTCAATCAGGTAGTCGTCGGTGGCGCCCTGGTAGGCCGCGGCCAGTACCCTGCCCTTTAGCCCCCGGCCAGTGCCAGGCCGCACCTGAATGGCCTCGGGGCGTACCAGCACTGTCACCGGGCCGGGGCGCCGGTCGCCCGCCAGCACTTGCAGCACCAGGTCTCCCAGCCGCACCTCAGCCTTGCCGTTCTGAACCGCCACCACCTCCCCACTGAGCAAGTTGGCCTCGCCAATAAAGTCTGCCACAAAGCGGGAGCGGGGGCGGGCATAGAGTTCTTGTGGAGTGCCCACCTGCTCAATCCGGCCCCGGTACATGACCACAATGGTATCCGAGATAGCCAGCGCCTCGCTCTGGTCGTGGGTCACATAGACACTGGTAATCCCCAGCCGCTGCTGCAGGGCTCTGATCTCAGTGCGCAGGCCCTTGCGTAAGCGGGCATCGAGATTGGAGAGGGGCTCATCAAACAGCAGCACCTGGGGCTTGAGGATCAAAGCCCGAGCCAGTGCCACCCGCTGCTGTTGCCCACCAGAGAGCTGGGAGGGCGCGCGCTGCTCGTACCCAGACAGGTTCACCAAGGCCAGCGCCTCCTGCACCCTTTGCTCAATCTCCTGGCGGGGCCGACCTGCCACACGTAACCCATAGGCCACGTTCTCAAACACCGAGAGATGTGGAAAAAGAGCGTAGGACTGGAACACCATGGTGACGTTTCTCGCGTGGGCGGCTAAATGGGTCACGTCCTGGTCGCCGATCTCGATCCGCCCGCCATCGGCCTCCTCCAGGCCGGCGATCAGGCGCAACGTAGTGGTCTTGCCACAGCCCGAGGGGCC
>JACQHA010000042.1 GCA_016199255.1 Deinococcus sp. | reverse complement strand
TCTCCAGGTGCTGTAACTTGAGTCACAGTGCCCAAGGTCCGAATCTTGCCCATGTTAGGGCTTTGCGAGCAGCCTGGGCACTCAAGCAGAGGCGCTAGGCATCACAAGAAAGGGGGTAATCTCCTGTGAGAAGAAATGGGTACCTGTTAGGTACTGTCCTGGTGTTCTTCGCGCTGGCCGGTCTCGTGCTGTTGGGAGGTCTTGGCGGCACGTTCGCCCAGGGCGGAATGCTCTCGGCTGTCGGTCAGCAGCCTACTCCCACTCCTACTCCCGCACCCTTCCCACCAGGGCCAATGGGGCCAGAGGGAATGATGGGCGGGATGGGCACGATGATGGGCGGTCCATTCGCTTCCACCACGAAGCCCATTACTATGGATGAAGCCGTGCGTATCGCGGAGCGTCACTTGCAGAACCTCGGCAATCCGGACCTCACCTTCGACGAGGTTCACGGCTTTGCCTACAACTTCTATGTCCCGGTCTACGAGAAGAGCACCCGAAACTTCGCCTTCGAGCTTATCATCGACCGCTACAGCGGCGCGGTAATGCCCGAGATGGGACCCAACATGATGTGGAACACCAAGTACGGCATGATGGCCGGCGGGATGATGGGGCCCGGTGGGATGATGGGCCCAGGTGGAATGATGGGTCCGAGCGCACAGACCACACCTACTCCTGGCGCGGCTGCCCCGGCCATAGGAGAGGATGAGGCCAGACGTCTGGCTCAAGACTTTCTGGACGATTTCTTGCCCGGTACCAAAACGGGCGGGGTTCACAACTTCTATGGCTACCGCACCATCATGGTGGAGCGAGATGGCCGCATGGTCGGCATGCTCAGCGTGAACAGCGCCAACGGCCAGGTCTGGTACCACACCTGGCATGGCGACTTCCTGGAGACCTGGCAGCGCCGGGCATAGCACCATCTGAGAAAACATCGGATGTATTGCCACAAACAGGGGCAGGAACAAGTCCTGCCCCTTGTCCTTGTACCTAATCAAATCTACTGGAATGGGTATCAAGGAAGCTACTTGAGAATCACTAGCACCTACTTCCGCAGTACCATCATGGTAAGCTCCCCCCCACCGAACTGCTGCACCGACTCCCGCCCCGGGAAACTCCGCCACACGTCTTCAGCCACGGGCCGGGCGGCGCCGACCTGCAAGAAGCACTTCTCCGCGAGCTGAAGCGGGTAGGGCCACTCTTGGGGCCGGCTCAGGAAGAGGAGCACCATATGCCCGCCGGGCTTGAGCCGCTCCAGCCCCGTCTCGACCACTCGACGAGGGTCCGTGAGGTGGGAGAAGACCCAGGTCGAGATGATCAGGTCGTACTCCCCCTCGGGCAGGGGGTCGCTGAGCAGATCGAGCTGGCGGAAGCTGACCTTGGACAGGTGGCCGAACTTCTGCCGGGCGACCGCCAGCATCTCCGGCGTAAGGTCGACACCTGTGTAGGAGCCGTAAGGTAGCCCCAGGGCCAGGATGCGCTCCAGGTTGGCGGCTGTGCCACAGCCCAGGTCCAGCACCCGACCGCCCGGTGGCAGGTACGCGGCAAGAGCCCGGTCGAAGGCGGCGTGGGCCTCCGGGTAGAGGCGCTCCCGCCAGGTGAAGCTGGAGGCGTCGTAGATGGGGGCAAAGTAGTGGTACAACTGGCGCACCTGGAGCGGCGCCGCAGCCAGCACCCGCAGGCCCAGCACCGCCTCCGCCACACCGCCGAGGCGAACCGCCCAGAACGGCCACCCAAGCATACCTCGAGACAGCGCACCCAAAGGGCCAGGAGCCGACCGCCAAAGCCGTACATAGCTCTTGCCCAAGAGTGCAGACAGCAGGCCATCCAGTAGCAGGGCCACGCCCAGCCAGCGAAGCAAGGTTCTCACGTCTCGCGACCTCCTCTCGTCATATAGGGCACCTGTTGGTCGCACACTGCAATGTACTGTATACCCCACTCGCACCCCAGATCAAGGCAGAGAGCGGCGCTCCTCTCCCTGAACGGGGGTATCACGAGTCGCTGCACCTGCTCATTCCCGCGCTCCTCCAACACTACTCCTCCGGTCCTTCTCTCAGGCCTCTGGCCTCTCACCCAGGGTTACCTCACCACGGGCGTTGAGCAGGGGGCCGCCCGAGTTGCCGGG
>JACQHA010000041.1 GCA_016199255.1 Deinococcus sp. | reverse complement strand
CAGCACCAGCCCCAGCAGCACGATGCCTACATACAACTTAACGGTCCTGGCCATGGCTATCACCGCCCTATAATACGCCTTGGGCTTGGTAGGGGCGCGGGCAGTATCATACTCTGCCAGAGGAGGGGCGGGAGTGAGCGAGCCAGGAAGTCGTGACCCACCACCGCTGGCCGTCTGGCGCCTGGCGCTGGAGCTGGCTGCCTGGGTGGTGCTGTGGCTGGCCTGGGGTATGGGGGCAGTGGGGCTGGCGGTGCTGGCGCTGTCGCTCTTCAATACCCCGGGCGACAAGCGGGTGGTGATTGTGGCGGTGCCGGGGCCAGTGCGCCTGCTGGTGGAAGTGGCGGTGGAATTGGCCGGGGTCTATGCGGCCTACCGCCTGTGGGGTTGGTTAGCTGTGGGCTTCCTCTTGGTCTATGTACTCCACCTGATTGCCGCCCATGAGCGGCTGCGCTGGCTCCTTACCGGCAGAGGATAGCTTTCCGGTGTCCAGCTGGGAACCAAGTTTCAGTCGAGCAGGAGATCAGTGAACCAGAAAAGCCATCGCTGGTAGCAGGCCGGCTGCCTGGCGCTGGAGTGAAGACGATGGACGCAGTAGTGAACGCCCGGGGCCTGGTGAAGTATTACGGCGGGTTGGCTGCAGTGGCCGGCATTGATTTCCATATTGCCCCAGGCGAGTTCTTTGGCATGCTGGGCCCCAACGGCGCCGGCAAGACCACCACCATGCGCCTGGTGTACCGGGTCACGCCACTCAGCGCTGGCGAGCTCTCTGTGCTGGGCTATCGGGCAGGGCGCGATGACCGCTTGATCAAGGCTGGACTGGGGGTGGTGCCCCAGCTGGACAACCTGGATGAGGAACTGACGGTCCTGGATAACCTGCTGGTCTATGCCCGCTACAACGAGCTCGAGCCCAGGCTGGCCCGGCGCCGGGCAGAGGAGCTACTGGCATTCTTGGAGTTGACTGGTAAGGCCAGGTCCCGCATCAGGGAGCTCTCAGGCGGCATGAAGCGCCGCCTGACTTTGGCACGCGGCCTGATGAGTCAGCCCAAGATCCTGGTTCTCGATGAGCCCACCACCGGCCTCGATCCCCAGGTGCGCCTCACCCTCTGGGACAAGCTGGGTGAGCTGCGGGCTCAGGGAGTCACACTCTTTATGAGCACCCACTACATGGATGAAGCCGAGCGGCTCTGCGACCGGCTGGTGATTATGGACCAGGGCCGGATTGTGGTGGAAGGTACGCCCCGCGATTTGGTGCGAGCGCACGTGTCGCCCGAGGTGATCGAAACCCGGCTGGATGGCTATAGCTTTGGGCAAGTGGAAGCCGCCGCCCGGTGCCTGGGAGCCCGGGTGCAGCGTGCTGGCGACCGGGTCAGCCTGTTTGTCAAAGACGGGCGCGAGGCGCTGCGCGCTCTGGAGACCCTGGGGATAGTGCTGCATGGTGCTTACCTGCGCCCGGGCAATCTCGAGGATGTGTTTCTCAAACTCACGGGGAGGACGCTACGTGAGTAGAGTCGGGTTCAGGCTGCAGCCGGTGATCAGCCTGGTAGGGGCCTGGCGGGTCTGGGAGCGCAACCTGCGGGTCTATAAGCGCAACTGGAAGTATGCCCTCTTGCCCAACTTCTTCGAGCCGGTCTTCTACCTGCTCGGTCTCGGCCTGGGCCTGGGGGCCTATGTGGTGGGGGGCGGGTCCTTCCAGAGCGGCTACGCCGCCTTTATTGCCCCGGGGCTGGTGGCCGCCTCGGCCATGAATGGGGCCTCGTTCGAGACTACCTATAACGTCTACGTGAAGCTGCGCTTTGCCAGGCTCTACGACGCCATCGTCACCACCCGGGTCAACATGGAGGACGTGGCCTGCGGCGAGATCCTCTGGGCGATCACCAGAGCCTTGCTCTATGGCGGGGCGTTCTTGCTCATTGCCCTCTTTTTTGGTATTCCCCTTAGCGCCCGGCTCTTGCTGGCGCCACTAGCTGTTGCTCTGGTGGGTTATTGCTTCGCCGCCCTGGGCCTGGCCTTCACCTCGCTGATTGACAATATCGACCTCTACACCTACTACTTCACCATGTTCCTGACGCCAGCCTTCTTGTTCTCTGGGATCTTCTTCCCGGTGGAGGAGCGCTTCCCAGCCTTTCTGGTTGCAGTGGCCCAGTACACCCCCCTTTACCGCGCAGTCAGGTTGCTGCGCGACCTGGTGAATGGTAGCGGCTCACACCTCTGGTGGGATGTGCTCTATCTACTAGTCCTGGGTACGCTGCTCGCCGCCTTCGCCATTAGCCGTTTGCGGCGCCGGGTCATTGCCTGAGGTGGTTGATGTCTTGCAGTGCCTGCACCGTCAGGCACCCCCGCCGCAGGGCCCGGATGGCGTCTAGCGCCCAGCGGGCGGCTTCCCTGGTGCTCATATAGGCCACGCCGTGCTCCAGCGCCCGGCGCAGCCGGGGCGATCTGGTAGTGTCAACGAGCAGGTCCACCGCGCCGGCGTCGCCGTCGCGCAGTACCTGGAACCCTAGCTCGGTTAGGCTAGCGGCAATGTCCTCCAGGTCGTCACCAGCTATAAGAACCCGCCCGCTGGTGGGGAGCCTGGTGCCCACTGCCAGCTCGGCTTTGTAAAACGCCAGGCCGGGGTCCCGGTCAATGCCCATGGCCTCGCCAGTAGAGCGCATCTCCGGGCCCAAGAGCGGCGGCACCCCCCGGAACTTAATAAAGGGCAACGCCACTTCCTTCACCGAGTAATGCGCCGGGGTGGGGCGCTGGGTGAACCCCAGCTCCTGCAGGGTGCGCCTGGCCATGACCAGCGCCGCTAGACTGGCCAGCGGCACGCCAATGGCTTTGGAGACAAAGGGAATAGTGCGGCTGGCGCGGGGATTGGCTTCCAGCACATACACTACCCCGTCGCGGATGGCGTACTGCACGTTCATGAGCCCCACTACGCCAATCCCTTTGGCCAACTTGATGGTGTAGTCTTCCAGGGTCTGGATGATCCCGGGGGAAAGGTGCACCGGCGGCAGGACGCAGGCGGAGTCGCCAGAGTGGATGCCAGCCAGCTCAACGTGTTCCATGATCCCAGCTGCCACTGTGGTCTGGCCATCGGAGATGCAGTCTACGTCTATCTCAATGGCGTGGTCCAAGAACTTATCAATGAGAATCGAGGGGTTATCAGGCAGGGTGTCCAGGATAATGCCCACATACTGGTCCAGCTCGGCCTGGTCATGCACCACCTCCATGGCCCTGCCCCCCAGCACGTATGAAGGGCGCACCATGACCGCATAGCCAATGCGCTCTGCTGCCGCACGAGCGCCTGCCAGATCAGTGGCCACTGCTCCCCGGGGCTGGGGCAGGCCCAGCTGGTCACACAGGGCATTGAAGCGGTGCCGGTCTTCGGCCCGGTCAATGGCCTGGGGGCTGGTGCCCCAAATAGGGGCACCAGCCTCAGCCAGCCCCCTGGCCAGCTTGAGCGGTGTCTGTCCCCCGAGCTGCACGATCACCCCGGCAGGGCGCTCGTGCTCGATCAGGTTCAGCGTGTCCTCCAGAGTCAGGGGCTCAAAATACAGCCGGTGAGCAGTGTCGTAGTCGGTGGATACCGTCTCAGGGTTGGAGTTGACCATGAT
>JACQHA010000407.1 GCA_016199255.1 Deinococcus sp. | reverse complement strand
GGGCGGCTGATCCGCTCTGGAGCGGTGATTGCCGCTATCAGGGAGGACTGGGCGGGGCTCCATTGTGCCAGTCACCCGGCGCCCCCGGCCACGCCGCTACTGGTGGACGGCGACGTGACCGGCAATTTGCAGCGGCGCATTGAGGCCTTTGGCGTCGAGAACTACAACCTGGACGAGTGGCTGACCATGTACGGCCGGGACTACCTGGAGGCGCAGCTGGACCGGCTGGAAGAGATGCGGGCTACTGGGCGGCTGATCCGCTCTGGAGCGGTGATTGCCGCTATCAGGGAGGACTGGGCAGGTTACACCCAGGCGGTGGAGGAGCCGCAACCGGGAGCGTAACGCTAGCCTCGGTAAGAGCACAGTAAATATTCCGTAACGTAGTAGTAACTGGCGGTGTTACACACTAGCCCCAGGCGTTGGGCATCTTGTGGTGCACAAGAGAGGAGCTCGGCGCGAAATAAGGAGGGTGAACTGTGGCACGGCCGAAAGAGAAAGTTCTGCTTAACCAGGAGGTCATGAGACAGCTGTCGGCCAAGCCAGCGCCAGAGCATGAGGAGCCGGACAGCACAGAGCCCACTCCTGCCCGGCCCAGGCGTATCATTGTGCTGATAGTGCGGCGTGCCAACGCCACTATTAAGGCCTGAGGAGTTCGGTTAAGCAGTTGTAGGCCGCCAGCGGTAGCTGGCGGCCGATCTATTATTCCTCCGTGGTGGCGCGCATCGGAAGGCTACGCCGGCTCAGGGTGATTGGGCAGGAGCTGACACAGCTCAGTGAGCACTGCGGCCACTTCCAGAAGGGGCCGCCGCCGGCTGGGCGCCAGGGGAGTTTGGCGCAGGAAGTCAGCTATGGCGCTCTGGGCTTGGCGCAAGCTCTTCACCTGCTCCGAATTGAGGGTGATGGTCATGGTCATAGTTACCTCAACTCGCTGCCCCCATGTTTCCAGCGAAGCTATTATACCGACGACCTCCCTGCTCCTTTTGACAGATTGTGCTAGCGTATTGTTACAACAGCGTGTCCCCCAGCCATCACCTGGAACCGCCCAGGCACTGCTGCCGTAGGGGAGGGCGGTGACCCTGCTGGGGAAAGGAGCCTGCCCATGTTCGATCTATTTGGTAAAAAGACCTTAGCCCAGATGACGCCGGAGCAGCGCGCCAAGAAGCTGGCCAGCCTCTCCTTTGAAGACCGGGTGAAGGAGATCTGCAAGTGCACCCCGCCGGAGCGGGCGGTCATCCTCAACGACATGTTCAGCCCGGAAATGCGCCTGCGCATACTGGAAACCATGCCGCCCTTTGAGCGCTTTGACAGTATGGTAGAGCACAACCACCTGCTTAGCCAGCGGGCTAGAGAGGAGCTGGACGAGTTAAAAGCCAAGCTGGCCCATACCCAGACGGAGCTGCGCCTGGCCATGGCCAAAACCAGCCAGACCCAGCGCACCATTGCTGAGAAGGAAGCCCAGTCTGAGAACTACGAGCGCATGTCAGTGACCCTCTACCAGCGCGGGGAGGAAGCCAGCGCCAAAGAAGCTTTCGCCCGGGCGCAGCGGGCGCGTAGAGACCTCAACATGCACACTGAGATCCTGGCCCAGCAAGAGAAGGTGGTAGCTGGCTTCCGCCAGGCGTTTGACGAGGTGCGGCGGCTCATTGAGGACCGGGAGCAGCAGATCCAGGAAGCCACCAAGAACATCCATGTGGTGACGGCGCTGCGGGAGGTGTACGAGATGATGCAGAGCTTGGACTCGAGCCGAGGTCTGGCCGAGGGTACCAGCCGGCTCAGGGAGCTGCAGGACCAGGCCAGGCACTACGAGGACATGCTGCGCGCCACTGTTAACGTGGACTCGGTCACTGGCGCCGGCCCCCTGCCTGCGCCAGCCAACATGGAGCGGATGCAGCTGGAGTCGGACTTCGACAAGTTCCTTCGGGAGCGCGGCCTGAAGAGCGGAGAGGCGGAGGAGCCAGCCAAGGAGCCAGCGGAGGAGGGGAAAGAGCAGCGATAACAGCGTTGCCGCTAGTTCCCATCAACTCGTCGTCTGCATCGATGCCGACCATCGTACCAAACATTCCCTGGCAGGGAACGGAATCGGTCATGACACCTACGCGTCCATCAACAATTCATTTCCATCTCGCCGATACAGGAGTCAATGCCTGCGCCTCCGTCGAGGGTGTCAAATCCGTCGCCACCAGTGAGGAAGTCGTTACCGGCGTCACCAAAGAGGAAATCATCTCCTTCATTGCCGGCGATCGTGTCGTCGCCGTCGCCTCCACCCAGCTGATCGTTTCCTGCGTCGCCCTGGATCACGTCGCCGCCGCCGCCACCGAAGATAAAGTCATCGCCACCGGCGTCTCTGAGCCTGTTAGTTTCCAGGTTGCCGACCATGATGTCAGTAAAAGGTGTGCCCATCAAGTGCTCAATGCGGCTCAGGGTGTCCATACCCCCGCTGCCGTTATCGGCAGTGCCCGTCTCCAGATTCGCCGTGATGCCATGGTCGGTGGCGGCAGCGTAGTCCGCCAGGTCATCGCCTAGGCCGCCGTCCAGCCCGTTGTCG
>JACQHA010000406.1 GCA_016199255.1 Deinococcus sp. | reverse complement strand
AGCCCATCATCTCCATCATCGCAGGCATCATTGGCATGGAGCCCACCGACATAGGCTGCGCAGCAGGCGTTCCGCCTGGCATCAGGGCTGCCATGTCCAGAGGTACCTCCACTCGCACATCCCCGGCGCTAAACGCCAGTGGCACCAGCACCTCCACAGTCTGCGCCCCGGCCGGCACTGAGGTGCTGAAGCCCTCGACCTCGACCACCTGGCCGATCTCTAGGCGCAACATGGCTAGGTCGTCGGCGCTTAAAGCACTGATGGGCACGAAGACACTGGCGCCAACCCGACCACCCCGGCGGCCAGCAGTGCCCGGTTGCTGCACCTCAATATAGGGAATTCCATCGTTCAGGAACTTGTCTGCGATGACACCCGACAGCAGAACCGGGCGCTGGAACTGGTGGCGCATTGGCAGCCCTACGCTAGCACCGGTCATCTGCGGGTGATGGGCCTGACTAGGCTCGGCCATTGGCGGCTGCTGAGCCTGGATGGGGGCCATGAGCAGGCCAAGAACCATTATCATACATCCTAGACGGAGAATCGCTTTCATCCTGCCCTCCTGGGTCTCTTGCCCTAAGCCGGTTGACGGTCACCGGCATCTTGTCGCCAGGTTTCGACAACTAGGCCGGCGCCTTCTCTCCCTCGGCGGTCCGTGCAGAACATGCTGTGTGCCCGACCCGAGCCATCATAGCCATTCCTAACGACCCCTAGCGGGGAAGCCGGTGCCTGACCCGACTGGCCCTATCATACCCGCCTGGGAGCCAGGCATCCCTACTCAGGCGCTGGGGCAACGTGCCCCAGGGACTAGAAGGGTCGGCTGGCCTGGTCGGACAGGTCCCAGCTGAAGACCCGCTCATCAGCCCGGGCAATATTGCGTACCACCAGCTCCAGGGCCGCCCCTGGCTCAACCATGGGGAAGCGAAGCAGACCTGAGCGGTGGTGACTATCTTCGCTCAGGCCCTCCCAGGCGAGCGCCTGGTAGACACCGCCCCGCTCGTCGCGCAGGATGGCGAGCTGCGCTAAGTTGTACTGGAGGAGATCCCCTGCGTGGGTGTCCAACCGGACCAGGAAGATGAGGTTCCGATCTAGCTCCAGCAGCTCCACCCCCGACACCTCGACAGTGGCCAGGTAGTCTGGTGTGATCCAGATGGCCTCCACAGTCACCCCGCCCTGCCCCCGGTCCCGCCGTGTCAGCTCAGTCATTGGAGGGAAGCGCACCCTACTTCCCACAGGGGTGAAACCAATCTGATCCTCCAGAGAGAGTTCGTGGGGCTCATTCCCCACAGGGATGGTGGCCACCACCTCCCGGGTTGTGGTATCCACCACCGCTACGTCCCCGGAGCGGGTGACATAAGCCAGCCGGTTGTCGAGACTAAAGGCAATGTGGTTAGCGTACTCCCCCATAGGAATAGTGGCAAGGAGCGCCAGGCTAGCTGCGTCTAGTACGGTGACCGTTCCTGAACGGTTCGCCGTCCAGACCTCCCGGCCGTCGCGAGTCACCGTGATTCCGTGCGCGCGCTCCCCCGCCTGGGCACTTCCCCCCACCTGGTAGGTGGCAGTCTCAATGGCATATACCTGGCCTGATTCAGGGCTGATGGCGTAGGCCAGTCCCCCATCTGGGGCAAACGCCACCTCATTGAACCCAATCAGCCCTTTCTCTCCTTCTGGCGTTGCTGCTTCTCCTGCAGGTGTCCCCTGGCCAAGAGGAATGACCGCCGCAATCTGCCTGCTAGTGGTGTCGATCACCCACACCAGATTGGTGGTAGTGGAGGCAATCCACACCTGCCGGCCATCAGGGGTGAACGCGAAGTGGGAGGCACTCCCCAAACCTGGCGAGATCACCGCCTCCACCTGATTGGTGCCGGTGTTGATCACCGACACTGCTCCCAGCCAGTCGAAATCTGCCACCCGGCCACCCACCCAGACGTAACGACCATCAGGCGAGATGTCGATCCCATGTACCCCATGGGTCAGGGGAATCCGGGTAGTGATGGTGCCGCTGGCCACGTCGAGCACCACCAGCTCGTTGGTACCAGCGTCTCCAGCATAGACAGTGCGGCCATCAGGGCCGGCGGCGATACCGTGTGCTGCCTTTTCGCCAATGGGGATGGTGGAGAGCACCTGATTGCTGGTTGGATCAATGATGGAGATAGTCCCGTCTGCGGCGTTCGGCAGGTAAATGTAGCTGAGTCCTGCCTCCTGGGCAACCGCCGGAAGTTGGGCAGGCTGCACCAGTGCCACGATACTTGCGAGTGCCGTTAGAACCGCGAGCCTGATCATGGCTGTCCTTTCCGCTCAGGGAGGCCTCTTGTCAACCTCCGTCGCCTAGTCACCCTTGGGAGACAAGCTCCCAACGGAGGACCCGCTCAGGTACGTCGCCCACGCCCCGGATCACGACTTCAAAGAAAGGCAGCTCAGCGATCTTCGTCCCACTGGAGGTCACTCCTGGGAAGCGCAAGACCCCAGAGCGGTGGTGCCCACCCCCTTCAGGGTTCTCCCATGCTAGAGCGGCGTATTCTTGCCCGTTGGTGTCCCGAAGCACCGTGAGCTGGGTGAGGGTGTAGACGTCCAGGTCTACAGAGTGGGT
>JACQHA010000390.1 GCA_016199255.1 Deinococcus sp. | reverse complement strand
TGACCATGCCCGACGACGACATCACCCACCCCATCCCCGATCTCACTGGCTACATCACCGAGGGGCAGATTGTGCTCAGCCGCGACCTGCAGCGCAAAGGCATCTACCCACCGATTGACGTGCTGCCGTCCCTCTCGCGCTTGATGAAAGCCGGCATTGGCGAGGGCAAGACCCGAGCTGACCACCGCCCCGTGGCTGACCAGATGTATGCGCTTTACGCCCAGGGCCGCGACCTGCGGCGCTTAGTGGCCATTATCGGTGAAGCCGCCCTGGCTGCCGATGAACGGCAGGTGCTGGCCTTTGCTGACCGCTTTGAGAGGGAGTTTATCGGGCAAGGCCAGACGAACCGCTCGGTGGAAGAAACCCTCTCCCTGGCGTGGGAGTTGCTAGCTGATATGCCAGCCCAGACCCTAAAACGCATCCCCCAGAAGTATCTGGATCAATATCACCAGAAGCCGGAGGGCAATAGGAGCTGATAGGCTATGCCAGCAGTTTCTATCACCCGCATGGAACTGCTCGCCAAGCAGGCGCAGATTGTCCTGGCCAACCAGGGACGAGACTTGCTCGACCAGAAGCGCACTGCCCTCATGCGCGAGCTAATGCGCGTGGTCAATCGCGTGCTGACCAGAAGCGAGGCGCTGGAGCAATCGGCCACCCTGGCGCGCCAGGCGCTAGCCCGAGCCGAAGCCGTCGCCGGCACCGAAGCGGTGCGTTCTGCAGCCCTGGCCACCCGGGGCGAACTGGCTATCGAGGTACAGGCTACTAGCGTCATGGGGGTAAGCGTCCCGGTCATCGAGCAAAAGCGTGTTGTCAGATCAGCACTGGGGCGCGGCTATTCCCTTACTGGCACCTCCGTGACCATTGACGAAGCCGCTGCCGCCTTCGAGACTGAGGTAGAGAGTTTGATTGCCCTGGCCGAGAGCGAGCTGCGCCTGCGGCGCCTGGCTGCCGAGATCCAGCGCACCTCCCGCCGGGTCAATGCCCTGGAACACATCCTCATTCCCCGCCTCATTGCCGAGCGCGACTACATTCAGCTGGCCCTTGACGAGCGCGAGCGCGCCGACCATCTCCGGCTGAAGCGGATCAAACAAGCACGACAGCGCAGGGCTATCCAATCTCCGCAGGCCAGAGCGATTTTCACACGCACGTAGCCATATCCCCGGTGTAGGGGCGATCCTTGTAACTCCGCCCTAGACCGGGACAACGACATCCCGGTCCAGAGCCACCGGCCCAGCTCCCACCGCGAGGGTGGCCACGACCACATTAGTACCGGTGTCAATGACCGAGATAGTGGCGCTGCCGGCGTTGGCCACATAGACCTTAGTGCCGTCAGAAGACACGACCACGCCCCGGGGGCTGCGCCCCACTGGCACCGTGGCGATCAGGGCGTTGCTAGTGGTGTCAATGACCGAGATGGTAGCGCTGAGCAGGTTCGCTATATAGATGCGGCTGCCATCAGGGTGCAGGGCTACCCCGTAGGGACGATGCGGCGAACCATCAGGACCAACCCCCACCGGTATGGCAGCCACCACCGTATTGGTAGCCAGGTCAATGACCGAGATCGTGGTGCCCAGCAGGTTGGCTATATAGATGCGGCTGCCATTGGGGTGCATGGCTATCCCGTAGGGACGATGGGGCGAGCCGCTGGTATCGGTTCCCATCGGTATGGTAGCCACCACCGCATTGGTAGCAGTGCTGAGGACGGATACAGTAGCACTGAGCAGGTTCGCCACATAGAGGCGGGCCCCATCAGGGGACAACACCACACCAAGCGGGCCACGGCCCATCAGCACTGTGGCCACCACTGTATGAGTAGGGGTAGCGATCACCGAGAGCGTGCTGTCCAGAGAGTTCGCCACATAGACCCTGGTGCCATCGAGATGCACTGCCACCCCGCAAGGTTCAGCTCCCACCGGCACCGTGGCAACCACTGTATGGCTGGTAGTGTCCAGTACAGAAACCGTGTCGCTCAGCAGGTTCGCCACATAGACCCGGGCGCCATTGGGAGACATGACGATGCCCCGCGGGCCATTCCCTACCGGTACTGTCGCCAGCACCGCACTAGTGGCGGAGTCCAGCACCAAGACCTGGCCGCTGCTGCTATCGGTTACATAGAGGCGGGCCCCATCAGGAGACACCGCCACACTCTCAGGTCTCACGCCCATCTCCACTCCGGCTAGAGGATCTGCTCACTCCTCTACCTGCCTCGCTTGCCACCGCCGCCGAAGCCCCGCCCG
>JACQHA010000389.1 GCA_016199255.1 Deinococcus sp. | reverse complement strand
GGTCTACCGTCACCTGGCGGCAGTGAACCAGGTGCGTGACCTGAGCCAGCAGCTGCGCTTCCAGCTCAGCAAGTTCCACTACGGCAGCAATTATCTGCGCGTCCACCAGGGGGCGCTGCGTGCCACAGTGCAAGACAGCTTGCAGGCGCTGTACCGGCAGCTCTTAGCGCCCTTGGCGCCAGCCTTAGCGGACCGGGGGCTGGTCATTGTGCCCCACGGCCCGCTGCACTACTTGCCGTTCCATGCCCTATACGATGGACGGCAGTATCTCTTAGAGCGGCACCAGGTCTCTTACGCTCCCAGCGCTGCCGTCTGGCAGATGTGCCTGGGGAAGCAGCCCCGGGCCTTGGGGCCAGCGCTGGTACTGGGGGTGCCTGACCAGGGCATCCCCTATGTACTAGACGAAGTGCGGGGCGTGGGACAGACCCTGGGCCAGGCCCGGGTACTGATTGGTGCCGAAGCCACTACTGAGGCGCTGCGGCGCTGGGGACCAGAGGCCCGGCTGATCCACCTGGCCTCGCACGGGGCTTTCCGCGCCGACAACCCGCTGTTCTCGGCACTGCGCCTGGGAGACGGCTGGCTAACTGCCCGGGAAGTGTATGGGCTGGAGCTCAGGGGCACGCTGGTCACCCTGTCCGCCTGCGACACTGGCCTGAACCAGGTGGCAGCCGGCGACGAGCTGATTGGCCTGGCCCGGGGGTTCCTCTATGCCGGGGCGCCGTCTTTAGTGGTGAGCCTCTGGACGGTGCACGACCAGGCAGCAGCGGCGCTGATGCAGCACTTCTACACGGCGCTGAGCCAGGGCCTAGGCAAGGCAGCAGCCTTGCGGCTAGCTCAACTTGAGACACTAGCTGACCATCCTCACCCCTACTACTGGGCACCGTTTGTGCTCATGGGGCAAGGTCAGTGAAAGAAGGGAAGCATGATACCGAACCGCTGGGTCTTGTTAATCGCCCTGATCTTGGGACTGCTCGCTGTGGCCGAAGCTGCTCCATCAGCTCCTACCAGGGCAAGTCCTAGTCAGCCAGGAAACACCAGCACGCTCCAGGCCAGCCGGGACGATAGCGGCGACGACCCTGAGGATCAGGAGGACCAGGACGACGAAGACGACGGCGAGGGCGACTCTGGCGGCGATGACGGCGCCGGAGGTGATGACAGCGGCGGTGATGATGGCAGCATTGGCGATGATGACCACAGTGGTTCCGGAGATGATGAAGAGGATAGCGGCGATGACGGGGACGATGACGGGGACGACGGCGGCGATGACGGGGACGATGGTCACAGTGGCCCCGGCGGCGAGGGGGAAGAGGGAGAGGAATCACACCAGGGCTCCGTAGCCGACCCTGATGATGATGAATTCCTCGCCGGCCAGATTCTGGTGCGGCTCCGCTCTGGAACCCAGCTCCAGGTCATCAACGGGCGCTATCACACCAGGCTGATCCAGCAGCTGGGCTCCCGGCCCATTTACCTGCTGGCGCTAGCCCAGGAGGCGCTGCGCAGCACCCTCAGGCGCATGGCTTCTGATCCGGACCTTCTCTACGCCGAGCCTAACTTCCTGAGCCAGCCCCCTGAGTCCCGCCAGATCAGCTTCTGGGAGAGCGGCACCACCGATCCCACCCCCTACACGGTGCAGTACGCCCCAGAGAAGCTGGGCCTGGCTGAAGCTCACCAAGAGAGCACTGGCGCCGGAGTAGTAGTGGCCGTGATTGACACCGGGGTAGACCTGGACCACCCGGCGCTGGTGGGGCATTTGAGCAGAACCCGCCGGGATTTTATAGACGGGGACCGCCAGCCTGATGACCTGCCCAATTTCATTGACGACGATGGCGACGGCTATGTGGACGAGGCCACCGGCCACGGCACCCATGTGGCCGGCATTATCACCTTGGTGGCACCAGGGGCCCAGATCATGCCCCTGCGCGCTTTAAACAGCGATGGCCACGGCGACTTGTTCACTGTGGCCACTGCTATCCAGTTTGCGGTTGATAACGGCGCTCAGGTGATCAATTTGAGCCTGGGCACCCTGGCCAACTCGGCGGTGCTGGCCGATGTTGTTGCCGACGCCCTGGCCCACAACATAGTGATCGTGACTGCCGTAGGCAACGGTGGGGTGGAAACCCCGGTAGAGTTCCCAGCAGGGCTGCCCCAGGTGCTCACGGTGGCAGCTACCAACCAGGACGACGTGAAGGCCGCCTTCTCCAATTTTGGGACCCATGTGGATCTCACTGCCCCTGGCCAGAGCATCTACAGTACCCTCTGGAACGGCACCTATGCCTCCTGGAGCGGCACCAGCATGGCGGCTCCCTTTGTGGCCGGCGCCGCTGCCCTGCTGCGCGCCCAGCGTCCTATGCTCAGCGCCGAGCAGGTCATGGCCCAGCTGACCACTACCGCTGTGGACATTACCCCGCTCAACCCCCAGTGGGCCGGCAAGCTCGGCGCCGGGCGGCTGGATATCCTGGCGGCGCTGCGCTAGTGGCATTGCGGCCAGGGCAGGTCTCGGGCCATAATCTCCCCGGTGCCGGCTCTCGTGCCGGCCTGGTGAGGAGACATGGGCGAGCAGGTAGTGGTCACAGGCATTGGTGTGGTGTCTCCGGTAGGTATTGGCGTCGAGACCATGTGGCAGAGCCTTCTGACCGGCCGTTCAGGCATCGGCCCAGTGACGTTGGTGAAGCCAGAGCTGCTGTCGCGCTGCCGCGTTGCCGGCGAGGTGAAGGATTTTGACCCTGGACGGTATCTCGATCGCAAGGCTGCCCGGCGCATGGACCGCTTCACCCAGTTTGCCGTGGTAGCGGCGCTCCTCGCCGTGCGCGACGGAGGACTGGAGGGCCAGCCCTGGGCCGACCCTACCCGGGTGGGGGTGATGGTGGGCACCGGCATTGGAGGCATGAACACTTTAGAGGAGCAGACCAGCGTGCTGCTCAAGGAAGGCCCCAGCCGGGTGAGCCCCTTTACGGTGCCGCTTCTCATGCCTAACGCGGCTGCCGGCCAGATCTCCATCCTGCTGGGTATCCAGGGCCCGGTAGCGTCTATGGGCACCGCCTGCGCCACTTCGGTTGACACCTTGGGCGCCGCGCTGCACATGCTGCAACGCGGCCACGTGGACATTATGCTGGCGGGGGGCAGCGAGGCAGTGGTCACCGCCCTCACCATGGCGGCGTTCGCCTCGGCCCGGGCACTTACCACCCGCAACGATGACCCCACGCACGCTTCCCGGCCTTTTGATAAGCACCGGGACGGCTTCGTGCTCAGCGAGGGCGCCGCAGTGCTGGTGCTGGAGCGCCTCTCCGCAGCTCGTGCCCGGGGAGCGCGTATGTATGCCGAGCTGGCTGGCTATGGCCAGTCAGCCGATGCCAGCGACCTGGTGGCCCCCCATCCCCAGGGCCGGGGCGCCCTGCAGGCCATGCGCCGCGCCCTAGCCGAGGCTCATGTCCTGCCAAACGAAGTGGACTACGTCAACGCCCATGCCACCAGTACCCCGGTGGGGGACCTTATTGAGGCCAAGGCTCTCCTGGAAATGTTTGGCACCCCTGGCCCGGCGGTGAGTTCCACTAAGTCCATGACCGGCCACCTTCTGGGCGCAGCAGGGGCGCTGGAAGGGGCCATCACTGCCCTGGCGATATATCACGACACCCTGCCCCCATCCACCAACTTAGACGAGTCTGACCCAGAGTGTGGCCCGCTGGACTACGTCACCACCCCGCGCACTGGGAAGCCAGTGTTCGTCGCCATCTCCAACTCCTTTGGCTTTGGCGGCCACAACGGCACCTTGGTGCTCCGCAAGACTCACACTTAGGCTAGGTGCCTGCGCTTGGGGATATACTAGCTTACCTCCACGAGACTGCGAGGGTAGCTGTGGCCAAGTACATGACCTTAGGTCGGTTTCGGGACGAGCTAGCCATTTTTACCCAGATCGAGGAGCGCTTAGCAGGGGCGCATAAGGCGCTGGCCGCTGTCAATGGGAAGCTCGAGGCAGTTTACTACACCCTGGGCCCCTATGACTTTATGAGCATCATCGACGTGCCCGACAACCAATCAGCGGCAGCTTTCCTGGCCTGGTATGCCAAGCTGGGAGTGGCGGAGACCACGACCATGCCGGCTTTCTCAGCGGCGGAGATGCAGCAGGTAGCGGGGCGGATGAAGTAGCGCCCCTGAGCTAGAGCTGCTGCCACAGCCTGACCAGTAGCGCCGCCCGCCTGGGCAGCTCGCTAACCACCACGTGCTCCCCCAGGGCATGGGCCTTGTCGCCCACCGGGCCCAGGCCGTCAATGGTGGGCACCCCCAAAGCAGCGGTGAAGTTGCCGTCGGAGCCGCCGCCGGTAGCGGCCTCATCTACCTGGAACCCGAGCTCCGCCGCCAGGGCCTGGGCTTTCTGAAAGGCGGCGACGATTTTCTGGGTACGCTCCAGGGGCGGGCGATTCAGGCCGCCCCGCACCTCTACTTGGGCACCGGTGAAGCTCTTGGTGCCCAGAATCAACGGCACCACCCGCTCCGCCTCAGCCAGCGTGGCCACCCGCAGGTCCACTTGGGCTCTAGCCTCGGCGGCAATGACGTTGCTGCGCGTGCCGCCCGACACTACACCCACGTTCACCGTGGTGCCACACTCGAAATCGGTGAGGCTGTGCAAGTACTGCACCTGCCTGGCCAGCTCTTCGATGGCGCTCAGGCCGCCCTTGGGGTCGGCGCCAGCGTGGGCGGCACGGCCGGTGATGCGCAGCTCAAACTCCCCCACTCCTTTGCGCGCCGTTTTCAAAGCGCCATTGGGCGGCATGGCCGGCTCCAGCACTAGGGCATAGCGGCTCTGCCGGGCCTGGTCCTCGATTGACTGCTGCGAGGTAGTGCTCCCCACCTCCTCGTCGCTATTGAACAGGATGACAATTTTACGAGATAGCTCCAGGCGCAGGTCGCGCACTGCCCAGAGGGCGGCTACTATCTGCACCAGGCCCCCCTTCATGTCGAAACTGCCCGGGCCAAATAGCTTGCCGTCAGCGATGCGCAAGGGCAGCGGCCCAGCTACAGTACCTAGGGGCCAGACTGTATCCATATGCCCCAGCACTAAAAGCTGCTGCTGCCCCTTCCCTATTTTCGCCAAGAGGTGGTTGCCGCGCTTGGCCTGGGGCAGCACTGCCACTTGCGCCCCGGCGCGCTCCAGCTCCGCCGCCACCAGGGCGGCGAAGCGGTCCACCGCTGCCTTGTCATCGGACGGCGACTCTGCCTCTACCCAGCTCTGGAGCAAGCGCACCATGTCCGGGGTGCGCTGCTCCAGGTACTCCAGCAACCCTGCCATGCACCCCCCTTGCAGACCAGCTATACCCAGGAACGAGACCAAGGGGCCACCTGGTGCAGTGCGCCGCTAGCTGGGGATACAATAGGCGCCAGTTCATCTGGCGCTCCAGCACAGGGGGAATAGTGCCAGTGTGCGAAGCGGAGGTGGCATGAGTATGGGGAATGTGACCTATAAGAACTACATTAACGGGGCCTGGGTGGAGTCGACGTCAGGCCGCACCGTGCCCAATCTGAATCCAGCCAACACCAACGAAGTGCTGGGGCACGCCCCGGCAAGCACCAGGGAGGAGGCCCAGGCGGCGATTCGCGCTGCCCACGAGGCCTTCCCCGCCTGGCGGGCTACTGCAGCGCCGGCGCGCGGCCGGATCATCTACCAGGCCATGGAGCTCATGATCCAGCGCAAAGAGGAGCTAGCTACCATGCTCACCCACGAGGAGGGCAAGCTGCTGAGCGAGGCCAGAGGCGAGGTGCAGCGCTCCATCAACATCCTGGAGTACATGGCCGGCGAGGGGCGGCGCATGCCAGGTGAGACGGTGCCCAGCGAGTTGCCCAACACCTTCTGCTACACGGTGCGCGAGCCCCTGGGTGTCGTGGCCCTGATTACCCCCTGGAACTTCCCGGTGGCCATCCCGGTGTGGAAAATCGCTCCGGCGCTTGTGGCTGGCAACACTGCCATCTTTAAGCCGGCGTCGCTTACTCCCGGTACCGCCCAGATGGTGGTGAAGATCTTTGAAGATGCTGGGCTGCCCAGGGGCGTTCTGAACATGGTCATCGGCTCCGGTGGCACAGTAGGTGACGAGCTGGTGAATAACCCCGCAGTGCGCGCCGTTTCTTTCACTGGCTCCAACGACATTGGCTCCAAGCTCTACGACCAGGTGGCCGCCCGGGGCTGCCGCGCCCAGTGCGAGATGGGGGGCAAGAACCCGGTGGTGGTCATGGAAGACTGCGACTTCAACCTGGCGGTGGAAGGCACAGTCCAGGGGGCTTTCGGCTCCACCGGCCAGCG
>JACQHA010000386.1 GCA_016199255.1 Deinococcus sp. | reverse complement strand
GCACGGCCGTGCGCCCCTACAGACGGCTCAGCACCTGGAAGATCTCCGGGCCTCTCCGCTGTACACGTTATCGACACTGACACCTCCCTGCCAGGCCACCGGCGCCATGGGGTGGAGTGAATTATTTTCTGAATATTGCGGGAGGTTATGCAGGCCCAAGGAATCCTGGGGCGGACAGCGCACACTGCAGGCCCCCAGTTTCGCGAATTCGGGTACTTATTCCCTTTTCCGATACCATCCGTCACTAGCTCCGCCTGAGACTGGTGCCATCCCCCCATCTCCCAGGGGGACTCCCACTTGGCCGCTGGCTGTGCTAAACTGCATATATTTTAAGGGGGGGAAGATAGGGGTGTGTATGCCTGAAATGAGACCGCATTTGTGGGAGCGTATGGTGCCTGCTGCCTGTGGGATTTCCGCGGTCCTGACCCGCCGCGGGCAGATTTCTGGGGAGATGATCGTGTCTGCCTCCAGCTGCCTGCGCAACCGGGGCAATGGGCTGGGGGGCGGCTTCGCCGCCTACGGGCTCTATCCTGACCGCGCCAACTTCTTTGCCCTGCACATTCTCAGCATCCACTCGGCCCAGGCTGCCGACAAGGTACGGCACCTTCTGGACGAGTATTTCGAGGTGAGTGACATGGAGCGGGTGCCTACCTATGGCGACTACATCCCCGAGCCGGGGCTGTGGCGCTTCTTTGTCCAGGTGCCGCCCCGCCAGGTGAAGGCCTATGCCTCAGTCAGCGGGGACCTCACGCTGGGCGAGCGCGACTATGTGGCCAAGGTGGTAGATCAGGTCAACCGCAGCAACCTGGGCACCTTTGTGGCGTCCAGCGGCAAGAACTTCGCGGTCTTTAAAGGCATTGGCCGGGCCTGCGAGGTGGCGCAGCACTACGGCCTCAACAACTACATGGCCAACTACTGGATCCACCACGACCGCTTCCCCACCAACTCCAAGGGCGAGGCGAGAGCTTCCCACCCGCATGTGGAGGACGGCTGGGAGTTTGCCGTGGTGCATAATGGCGAGATCAGCTCCTACGGCGCCAACCGCATTACCCTGGAGATGCACGACTACTCCTTCCCAATTGCCACCGACTCTTTGGTGATTGCCAAGGCGCTGACTTTTTTCCACCGCCGGGGCATTCCTTTTGAAGAGGCCAGCCGCATGGTGCTCTGTGCCCCCACCTGGGAGGAGATCGACCGCCTGCCCAAAGAGCAGGCGGAGCGCTACCGCGAGGCCAGGATCCGCTACGGCAGCTTGATCCTGGATGGGCCCTTCTCCATTGTGGTGGGGTTCACCGATGGCATTTTCGGCCTGCGGGACCGCAAGGGCCTGCGCCCCCTGGTGTGGGGCACGAAAGGCGACCTGTGCTTCTTTGGCAGCGAAGAGGCGGCGATCCAGGCCATGGCCGATGACGTCACTACGGTGCAAGAGCTGGCTCCAGGCGAGCCGGTGTTCTTCCGCAGGGAGCAGGTATGATCCACGCCGAAGCCCTCTCGAAAATCGGCATGAACCCTGACGCCCTGAAAAAGGGCGTGGGGCGGGTGATGCAGAAGCCCTGGCACGTCCAGGCACATCACGAGGTCATTGTTGACCATAACAAGTGCACTGGCTGCGGGCTGTGCATTAGCTGCGACTATGGCGCTTTGGAGATGCACCCGTTCCCCTTAAAATCCGGGGGAGAGCCCTCGAACCCCCAGCGCTTGATTAAGCCACAGGTGGCCGAAACCCTGGGCAAGTCGCCAGGCGGGTTCGAGAAGCAAGTGGTGGGCATTGACGAGAACTGCGTGGGCTGCGACTGGTGCGTGAGCGTGTGCCCCACTGACGCCCTGACCATTGTGGACAAGCGGCGCTCTAACAACCATGCCTACTGGGACAACTGGTCCAAGGACAATGTGCGCCGCCAGGCCAACACTGGCGCCAAGCTCTTGGTATCCATGGGCGCCGAGGGCACCTCGCGCAGCCGCGAGCCCTACCAGCAGCGCGTCTTAGACTACCTGCGCTTCGATGCCGCCCAGGTCACCAACCCCTCCATTGACCCCCTGCGCGAGCCCATGGAGCTACGCACCCACCTGGGCGGGAAGCCCTCTGACCCCAGCGAGCCCTTGCCGCCCCAGCTCAAGCTGGACCTGCCTTTTATGATTGCCCACATGTCCTTCGGTGCGTTGTCCCCCCACGCCGTCATGGCCTGCGCCATGGCCGCCAAGCAGCTGGGGATCATTATGGGCACCGGCGAGGGAGGGCTTTATGAGG
>JACQHA010000385.1 GCA_016199255.1 Deinococcus sp. | reverse complement strand
GCGCCAGCCCCAGGGCCAGCGCTGGCGGCAGCGCCACTAAGAGCTGATCCACCAGGGCATCCCCCGGCACCCACTGGCCATCTAATATCAGGAACCCCAGAGCTAGCAGGAACGGCGGGATGCCTACCGCCAGGGGGGCCACAACCTGCCCCAAAACCGGAGCCCAACCTGGCCTTAGCCAGCGGCCCAGGCCCCAGGCTAGCCCCAGCACCAGGAGCAAGGTGGCACCAAGTAGTATCCAGGCAGTGCCTACCTGGCCTACAGCCCCAGCCGGCGCAAGCACGCGCTGCAAACCCCAACGCAACAGCCCCAGAGTGAGCAGGCTGCTCACCAGAGCACCGGGAATGGCCAGCACTGCCCTGGTCTTGCCGGTTGCTTCCACCCCGCCTCCCCCTATGCCCGGCCAGTGTGCCACATCCCCCCAGGGGGCGCAACCTGCCCATTGACGCTGCGCGCTGGCTGTGCTATTCTCCCTGCCGCGCCACCAGGCGCCTCCTCATGCGAGGAGATCGTCAGCCGAATCTGCCGCGCCAGCGGCGGAGCGGGGGAACCAACTGAGGCTGAGCCTCTAGGGGTGCATCTCGCCTAAGGCGAGTAGGGGACCTTTCAACCCGAACCCGTCAGCTAACCCCGCAGGCACTGGAAGGGGGCGACTAACTTTATGACTTTCGCTCTTCCCCTGTGTTCCATATGTAATCGCTTCAGCGCGTCCTAGACACGACGCACTGCACAGCTACCACCTGCTGGCCTGGCTATAGGGCCGTGCTGTGGACTGTGCCGGCAAGGATTTTGCTATGCTTACTGAGCTAAAACGCTTCTTGGTGGGACGGCCGCTCAGCACTGCCCAGGCTGAGGAGCAGCGGCTGTCCAATGCCAAAGCCCTGGCGGTGTTCGCCTCTGACGCCCTGTCGTCAGTAGCGTACGCCACTGAAGAGACCCTCCTGGCCCTGGCGCTGGCCGGTGCCGGGGCGCTGTCCCTGTCCTGGCCCGTTGCCCTGGCCATTGGAACCCTGCTGGTGATTGTGGTCGTCTCCTACCGCCAGACTATCCACGCCTATCCCTCGGGCGGCGGCTCGTACATTGTAGCCAAAGACAACCTGGGGCTCTACCCCGGCCTAGTAGCTGGCGCCGCGCTGATGATTGACTACGTGCTCACCGCCAGCGTCAGCACCGCAGCTGGCGTGGCGGCAGTAACTTCTGCCATCCCGGCGCTTTACCCCTACCGGGTGGAACTGAGCCTGCTCTGTATCCTGGTCATAACTGTGGCCAACCTGCGGGGGGTGCGCGAGTCGGGTAACCTGTTTGCTGCCCCTACCTACCTGTTCATCGGCAGCCTGCTGGCGATGATTGTGACCGGAGCTACCAGGATCCTCCTCCAGGGGCCACCCCTGGTGGCCCCACCCGAGCTCTTCCCCTCCCAGCCCCTGACCCTGTTCCTGATCCTCAGGGCCTTTGCCTCGGGCTGCACCGCGCTCACTGGCGTGGAGGCTATCTCTAATGGGGTACCGGTGTTCCGCCGGCCGGAGAGCCGGAACGCCAGCTTCACTTTAGCGGTGCTAGGAGCGATTCTGCTCACGCTATTTCTAGGCGTCACCGCCCTGGCCAACACTTACGCCATTGCTCCCCGAGCACACGAAACCGTAGTCTCCCAGCTGGCCCGGCAGGTGTTTGGGACCAGCCCCTGGTACTTTTTGGTGCAGGCGGCTACCATGCTGATTTTGATCCTGGCCGCCAACACCAGCTTCGCCGGCTTCCCCCGCCTCACCTCGCTATTAGCTAGAGACGGCTACCTGCCCCGGCAGCTGGCTACCTTGGGCGACCGGCTGGTATTCACCAACGGCATTGTCATCCTGGGCGCCATGTCTGCCCTGCTGCTGATTCTCTTCCACGGCGACACCCATGCCCTGATTCCCCTGTACGCCGTGGGGGTGTTCCTCTGCTTCACTCTTTCCCAGGCAGGGATGGTGCGGCGGTGGTTCAAGCTGCGCACCAGGGGCTGGTGGCACTCGGCGCTGATGAACGGCGTAGGCGCCCTGGCTACTGGCCTGGTGCTACTGGTGGTAGCTAGCGTCAAGTTCACCCATGGTGCCTGGATCGTGGTGGTGCTGCTTCCAATGCTGGTGCTCATGTTTCTCAGCATCAAGCGGCACTACATCCAGATTGCCCAGCAGCTCTCTTTGGAGGACTACCATCCGCCCAAGCCCTTCCGGCACACGGTGATCATCCCCATCTCCGGGGTGCACAAGGGGGTGATCAACGCCCTGCAGTACGCCCACTCCATTGCACCTAATGACATCACCGCGGTGTACGTGGACCTCAACGGCGATGGCGCCGAGAAGATCCGGGCCAAGTGGGAGATTTGGGGCCAGGGCGTCCCGCTGGTGGTACTCCCTTCCCCTGACCGCTCCCTGGTGGCCCCACTCCTCAAATACATTGACGACGTAGAGCGGCGCCGGGACGACGACATTGTGACGGTAGTGCTGCCGGAGTTTGTCCCGGCGCGCTGGTGGCAGCATTTACTGCACAACCAGACAGCCTGGCTGATTAAAGGCGCGTTGCTCTTCAGAAGGGGCAAGGTGGTGGTCAGCGTCCCCTACCGGCTGGAGCACTAGTGGCCCGGGAACAACAGTGTGCTACACTACCCCAGGTGAAAGTAGTCGGCAACGCTCCCCAGGAAACGTCGCGCCGATTGACGCTGGCGGCCTACCGATACCTGGCGGACAAGGGGCAGCTGGCTGAGGCCAGGGAGGTGCTGGCAGCTGGGGGGATGCGGGCGCCGGCGGCGCTGGCGCTGTCTTTGGCCAGGGCGCTCATGGCCGATGCCCGGTTCTTCGAAGCAAACGGCTGGTTCGGCCTTACGGAGTGGAAGCTGCCCTTCCCGCCTGAGGGCGAGGCGGTAGTAGTCATTGACCTAGAGACCACTGGCCCCAGCCCTACTGAAGACGAGATCACCGAAGTGGGGGCGGTGAAGCTCAATGGCGACGGCAAGAGCGAGTTTGTGAGCTTGGTCTACCCCGGGCGGCCTATCCCTCCCTATATCCAGGACCTGACCGGCATCACCGATGAGATGGTGGCCCAGGCGCCGCCCCTGGCAGAGGTTATGGCGGACCTGGCGGAGTTTGTAGGGGATAGCGTTTTGGCCATCCAGAATGCCCCCTTTGACCTATCATTCCTGGTGCCCCGCCTGGCTAAGGTGGGGTGTAGTTTGTACCAGCCGGTGCTGGACACGGTGCACCTGGCGCGGCGGGCGCTGCGATTACCGCACTGCGGCCTGGACGCCTTAGCCGAGTACTTTGAGCTGCCCAAGAACGGCCGGCACCGGGCCCTGGGCGACGCCCGGCTTACTGCCGAAGTGCTGCGCCAGCTGTACTACATTATGTGTAAGGGCCGCCAGCTGCGGCTGGCAGAATTACGGTAACCGGAGGGTGCACGATGAAGTACACCGTGACCCGGCCCTGCCTGAGCAGCGGCACCATCCGCCTATTGCGCTACCTGGCACCACACTTCCCCTCGTCGGGCAACGTGGTTTTCTTAGACGGCGAGCGGGAAGTCCAGGCCAAAATCGAAGGCGAGGTGATCACCGGCCTGGGGGGGTTCTACACCCAGTACCAGGTGGCAGTGAACGACGAGTTGATTATTGAACCCCTGAGCCAGGGGCGCTACCAGCTCCAGGTGAGGACCAGGGCTAAACAAGCGCCCCGCCCCACTGAGCCCGAGCCGCCGGTGACCCGGCGCCGGGAGCCAGCGACCAGAGCCGCACCCCTCAAGGAAAAGGCCGAGAAGGCACCTCCTACGAAAGAGATACCACCTGAGGCCCTGGCAGCCACTGAGCCTGAGGCCTTCGCCGGCTCCAGCCGCACTGATCTGCTGCGCGAGGCGCCAGCGCTCCGGGAGTGGGGGTTTGTGGTGAGCGAAGAAGGGCGGGGGCTATTGCTCTCGGCCGAAGCCGGCCGCCGGGGATATAGGGCCATCCTCTGGCCACTGGAGACCGTAGTGAACTGGCCGGACCTGATTGAGCTGCGCCGCCTTACCCGCTGCCAGTACCTGGGGATCTATGGCCCGGCCAAGGAGCTGGCCCACCTGACCGAACAGGCCAAGCTGGCCAGGGCCAGCCTGTGGCCCATGGGCGCCTTCGCCCGGCTCAAGGAGCTGGCGGCCAAGGTGCCCATTGGCCCTTTAGAGCTGCGGGAGATCTTTGAGGAAGCGGGGCTGACCGACGCCGGGCTGCAGGCTATTGAGTCCAGGACAGAAGAGATGCTGGCCCACAAGGGCACCTTCAGCGGGGTGATTGCCGCCCTGTCCCAGATCAAGCCTGGCTCCATCTTCCTCTTAGAAGACCTGGTCAACCTGCAAGGCGAGCGCGGCGCCACCCGGGAGGCAATCTCGCGCATCCTAGACGACCTGTGCGGCACCCCTTATTTCTTCCTGCGCCGCACCAATCCTGGCGAGTACTACCTGGCCAGGCCGGTACTCCAGCTCTTACATGGCCTGGAGAGCTATGCCAAGAGCCTCAAAGAGGGGCTGACACAGCTCAGCTAGAGTGTGTTAGCATCGTGATCGTCCCGCCCCTGGCGGGTTGAGTGTGCCTTTGGGCAGCATGAGGAGGAAACATGGCAGCGTTGGCAGTTGGGACCAAGGCCCCTGATTTCAAGCTCACCAGCACCGCCGGTAAAGAGACATCCCTGGCAGATTTCAAGGGGAAGAACGTGGTGCTGGCCT
>JACQHA010000379.1 GCA_016199255.1 Deinococcus sp. | reverse complement strand
GACTCGGCCAGGTCGGGCTCCACCTCGCCGGTGACCGGGTTGAAGCGCACCAGCTGGTTGTAGATCTCCGAGATCACCTGGATCTCGAACAAGGTTCCCACATTAGGCGGGTCTAGGCGCGGCGGTTCGCCGCCGAGGGGGAAGAGGTAGGTAGGTTTTCCCTGGGCCAAGGTAGCCGGTACGAGCAGCAGGACGAAGACTACTCCATACAGCGCGAATTTACCCCATCTGCACATGTTTCTCCTCCTTCTAAATGCCGGAGCCTGCCGAGGTAGATGCTACGGTGCCAGTTCTCACCTCCTGATGACGACTGATCTCACTATATACCCTGGTGGCCGGGTATTCAGGTGCCGGATTTGGTGAAGGTGTAGGTGTTGGTGCCCGGGGCGTTGCCCAGCGCCCCCCGCTCCAAGCCGTTTTCGGTAACCACAATGTTAAGGGGCCGGGCAGTGCGGATAGACACCTGCCGGCCGTCGAAGATGCGCTCGGCGCCAGGCTGCAGCGTCCCCTGGAAGGCGGTCCGCCCGTCTACTGTGACCAGCATCCATACCTCGTCGTTCACAATGCGAATGGCCAAGAGCGGCGCAGGCGGGGCCGGCGGTGCCGCTGGCTCAGGCGCGGCTGGTGGCGGCGTCAGGTTGATCGCTGGCGGGATTTCCGCGGGCGCTTCTAAGAAGCTGTCCGAAGACAAACTGCTCAGGGCAGCGGCACTGTCCACGCCTCTGGGGTTGACCCCTAAGAGGAGCCAGCTGGACAAGGCTACTACTGCCACCACGCCCAGAATGGCGTAGGGCACTGCTCTGGCCGGGAGGAAGCCCCAAAGCCGCGGCTCTGCGGCCCCGTCTTCTTCTGCTGGCTCTGGCCGGTAGGCGCGGCCCATCCCCCGGGCCCACTCGGGTTGCTCACTGCCCTGCCCCCAGGGCAGGTGATAGCGTTGGGTGCGCGGCGCCTTTGGCGCCGGCTCAGGCGCTGGCTCGGACTCCATGGCCAGGTCCTGGTTCAAATCGGCATCGGCCATGACTCCTTCGCCCACTGGTACCTGGGTGACGGTGACCTCGGTGCTTGATGCCGCAGGCAGCTTGGCAGCCGGTGTTGGCTCGGCCGATGGCACCTGCACATCAGGCGGCAGGAAGGATTGGCTGGGCTCTGGCGCCAGCGCCGTGTACACCCGGCTTCTGGGTCGCTGGGGCTCGGGCGCTGGTTTCTCGAGGGGCTGGGTGTGGGGCGTGGCCTCACCGTTGGCGCGCCGCCGCCGGTACAGGTCGCACACCTGGGTGGGGTCCAGCCCCACCACCTGGGCAAAGGAGCGCAGGAAGCTTCGCACATAAAACTCCTCTGGCAAATCGCTAAAGCGCTCCTCTTCCAGCGCCTGGAGTAAGGGCTGGCGGATGTTCAGCCGGCGGCTGATCTCGGCTATGGTCAGTCCTTTGCGCTCTCTGGCCTCCCTAAGGGCCTCACCAACACTGGTAATCTCCATGGCGTTATCCTCCCGCCGCCACCTGGGCGGCTAGCACAGCGTTGTCCCGGAGCAGCGCCAGGTTGGCCTCGAGGGTGCGGTTATGAGAGAGGCTCCTGAGCCGATCCAGGAGAAAAGGGGTGAGCGCCTTGCCGCTGGTGTGGCTGCGCTGGGCGTCAGCCAGGGCCTGCTTCAGCCAGCGCTCCACCGCTTGTCTCTCCAGGGCCGCCGCCTGGGGAATGGGGTTAGCTAGGATCATGCCTCCCAGCCCCAGTGAGCGCTGTGTCTTCCACAGCTGCGCTGCCTCCTGGGGACTCTCTACCCGGGCGCTAATGGCAATGCCGGTATCACGCAGGTAGAACCCAGGCAAAGTTCCGGTGCGGTAGCCCACCACCGGCACCCCCAGGGTCTCCAGGGTCTCGACAGTGGCTTCCAGGTCCAGGATAGACTTGGCCCCTGAAGCTACCACCAGCACGGGGTAGCGCTCCAAGGCATAGAGGTCGGCGGAGACGTCATGAACTTCCCCCCGATGTACCCCGCCAATGCCGCCAGTGGCGAACACCTCTATGCCAGCGCGGCTGGCTAAAAAGGCGGTGGCGGACACGGTGGTGGCGCCGTGCCGCCCTTGGATAACGGTGGCGGCTAAATTCCACAAGCTGACCTTCTCCACCTCGGTGGCGTTGGCCAGCAGGGTGATCTCGTCTGTGCCTAGCCCCACAACCGGCTCGCCATGGATGATGCCCACAGTGGCCGGGGTAGCCCCCTGGGCGCGGATCAGGTCCTCCAGTTCCAGTGCCAGCGCTAGATTAGTCGGCCTGGGCAGGCCATGGCTGATCACCGTGGACTCCAGGGCCACCACCGGCTGGCCGGCTGCCAGAGCTTGCTGCACTGAAGCGGACACGCGCACCTGCCGACTCCTCTCCCAGACGAGGTCAAACCGCCGGCTCCCTTCAGAGCCTGCTTCCACCGTTCGTGTGGCTGAGAATATGGCAAATCGGTGACAGGTGGCTAACAACGTCCTGACGCTGGGGGAGGGCTCACATTACCTGGGAGCGCGGCCATCTTGGCCGCTTTTTGCGGGCGGGCCGAAGGCCATAGTGACGCCGGCGCTCCCAGAGCACTAGGGTGTATGGGATAGCGCGACGAGCTGGGTTCGCTCGGCCCAAAGAGCAGGCACCGTGCCTTTCACCCTCGCTGGCGGAAGTACTCCACTGTCTGGGCAATACCTTGCTCCAGGCCTACCTGGGGCTGCCAGCCCAGCTCGCGAGCGGCCTTGCTGCAATCCAGCCGGCTGCGCTGCAAGTCGCCGGGGCGGGGGCCGGCCTGGATGGGCTGGGCTTTGCTGCCGGCGGCAGCCGCCACCAGGGCATAGACTCTGGCGGTAGTCACCGGCTGGCTGCTGCCAATGTTGTAGGTTTCACCATCGCCTTTCTCCAGCACCGCTACATTGGCCCGGGCCACGTCGCTGACGTACACGTAATCCCGGACGCAGCCGCCATCTCCTGGGCGCTCCCGGGCGTACAGGGTGCAGGGCTGAGAGTGCAAGAGGCGCTGGGCGAAGATGGCCACTACCCCGGCTTCGCCATGCGGGTCCTGGCGCGGGCCATACACATTGGCATAGCGCAGCACCGTGTAGCGCAAGTGGTGCTGGGCGGCATAAAACGGCAGATAGCCCTCAAAGGCGCGCTTGCTGGCGCCGTAGGGCGAAATGGGCCGGGTCGGGTCACTTTCCGTCGAGCCCCGCTCAGCGGCCTCGCCGTACAGCGCCCCGCCAGTGGAGGCGAAAATCAGCTTGCCTACTCCGGCCTGGGCACAGGCCTGGGCCACATTCAGCGAGCCCAGCACGTTCACTTGGGCGTCGTGCAGCGGGTTTTTGACCGATTGCGCCACACTAATCTGGGCGGCGTGATGGATCACCACTTGGGTGCCCTGGGCGCGGAAGAACTCCCCTAGCCCTGGGTGGCAGATGTCCTGCTCATAGAGCAGCACCTGGCCAGGCAGGTTCTCCCGCTGGCCGCTGGATAAATCGTCCACGACTGCCACCGTGTGCCCTAGAGCCAATAGGGCGTCTACGACGTGGGAGCCAATGAATCCAGCGCCGCCGGTGACTGCAATGCGCATCAGTCCCCTCCTCCCGCGATTGTACCTGGCTGGTGCTGCAATTGGTAAGGCTGGGGCCGGGAAACATGTCCTGGACGTCTTCCCTCTCTACCCCCAGCAGATAGTGTAGCCTCGCAAGCCATACCCAACCTTTAGGGGTTTTCCCATTGACACACTAGATCTAGTGTGCTAAGGTAACCACAGCCGTACGGCTTGTATTGTGCGGTGCATAATTAAGAGCCAGCAACTCACCGGGGGGGCTTGAACCAGGGGCGGTCAGTGAGCTGACTGTCTGAGGAGGGGCGGGAAGGTGCGCTGTCCACACTGTGGTAGCCAGAACTCGAAAGTCATCGACTCCCGGCCCTCTGATGGTGGGGCAGCTATTAGGCGGCGCCGGGAGTGCGAGGACTGCGACTCGCGCTTTACCACCTACGAGCGCATCCAGCTGGAGCCACTCATGGTCATCAAGCGCGACGGGCGGCGCGAGGCCTTTAACCCCGAGAAGTTGCTGCGTTCGCTGGAGATAGCGTGCGAGAAGCGCCCGGTGGACCCCAAGCTGCTCCGCAAATTTGTGATCCGCCTCGAGGATGATCTGGGTGTCAGTGAAGTGGAGTCGGCGGAGCTAGGGCGGCGGGCGCTGGGCTTCTTGCGGGAGCTGGACAAGATAGCCTTTGTGCGCTTTGCATCGGTGTACAAAGGCTTCTCCGACCCGCAGGACTTTGTCCGGGAAATAGAGGCGCTCAAAACTCTTCAGTAAGTCCGGGCGGGCTGCGGCGCTGTGCCGTGGCCGGCCCGGAGTGTAGTGGGAGTGTGTCGGGAGTGTGAGCAGTGGACGCCGGGGGAACATGCAATTCAGCCTGAGGAGGGGGAGGGGATGAGCCTGAGGGAAGTGAACGCGACGGAAGCTGATGCCCAGGGATTGGAGCTGACGCCGAACGCCTTACTGGTGCTGCGCAAGCGCTACCTGCGCCGCGGCCCCAGTGGCGAGCCCATAGAGACGCCACTCGAGTGCTTCCAGCGGGTGGCCAGGGCCATTGCCAGCGTGGACAGCGCCTATGGCGCCGGCAAGAAGCAACTAGCCAGGACCGAAGAGGAGTTCTTCCGGTTGCTGGCGCGGATTGAGTTCTTTCCCAACTCCCCCACCTGGACCGGCGCCGGGACGCCGCTGGGGCAATTGGCCGCCTGCTTCGTCTTGCCGGTGGACGATGATCTGGGCAGCATTTATGACCTGATCAAGTACTGTGCCCTGATCCACCAGACCGGGGGAGGCACTGGCTTTGCCCTGTCCCGGCTCAGGCCCAAGAACGCCTATATCCGCACCTCAGGCGGCCGCTCCAGCGGGCCGGTGTCTTTCCTGAGAGCTATTAGCCAGGCTATTGATGTGGTATCGCAAGGGGGCACCAGGCGCGGCGCCAACATGGG